>NZ_JBEXDT010000064.1:12385-57346 GCF_040605905.1 Nonomuraea sp. NPDC005501
GGTGTCGCGTGCCCGTTGACGGGCACGGAGCGCGGTCGTGACGATCTCGGGGAAGGGAAGGGAAGGGAAGGGAAGGGAAGGGAAGGGAAGGGAAGCGTGGCGTCGGAGGCGTCGGTCTTGGTGCGGCGATGCAACAGCTTGCCGGCGACCCGCTGGAGCTGCCAGCCGATCGTCATCTCGGCCTGGTCGAGGTCGACGTCCTCCCAGCGGAGGCCGAGTGCTTCGCCGAGGCGGAGGCCGAGGACGAGCACCAGGACGTAGACCGGGTACATCGGATCTTCGCGGTGACGCGCGGACTCTAGGAAGTCCCTGGCCTCGTCTGCCGTCCAAGGCTTGACCTTGCGCTTGCGGGGGACCGGCATCTTGATGTTGGCGGCGACGTTGCGGGTCAGGATCTCCTCGCGTACGGCGTTGCTGAGCGCGGCTCGCAGCGTCATGTAGGCGTCGTGGATGGTCCACTCGGAGGGCGCCGACTTGCAGCACTTGCCGATCGCGCAGCAGTGCCGACGTCGCTTGGGGTTGCTGTGATGCTCCGGCCGGGCGGCGTCCCTGCCCTGGTCGCAGCACTGGCAGGACTGGCGAACCTTGTTCACCCACGTCTGAACGTCCCGCACGGTCAGCTTGTCGAGCCGCTTCGAGCCGAGTGCGGGGGTGATGTAGAGGCGGGCAAACATCTCGTAGTTCGCGGCGGTCTTGGGGGCGAGGTTGGGTTCTACGACGTTCTTGAGCCAGTAGGCCAGATAGTCCGAGAGCTTAGGTGAAGTTGCCCCGGTTTCGTAGACACTTCGGGGCTTGTGGCTACGCGGCAGCATAGCCCGGTGATTGGGCGCTCCTTCTTTCGTACTCGGCGGGGCTGAGCATGCCCAGAGTCGAATGACGGCGGCGGGGGTTGTAGAAGCCTTCGATGAAGTCGAAGCAGGCGGCCCTGGCCTGGGCGCGGGTGGTGAAGTGGTGCCGGTCGAGCAGCTCGGTCTCCAACGTCGCGAAGAAGCTCTCGGTCACCGCGTTGTCGAAACAGTCCGCGACGCTGCCGGTCGAGGTGCGGATGCCCGCTGACCTGCACCGCCGACTGAACGACAGCGACGTATATTGCGTTCCCTGATCGCTGTGATGGACCAGGCCGGGCCCGGGCCGACGGTTCCAGATCGCCATTTCCAGGGCGTCGATGACCAGCTCGGTGCGCATGTGGTCGGCCATCGCCCAGCCCACGATGCGGCGGGAGAACACATCCAGCACCACCGCCAGATACAGCCACCCCTCGCCGGTCGGCACGTAGGTGATGTCGGCGGTCCAGACGCGGTTCGGCGCCGACGCGGTGAAGTCACGGTTGACCAGATCATGCGGTGGCACCACCGCCGGGTCGCGGCGGGTCAGCCCGCGCCTGCGGCGCCGGTGGACGCCCTCAAGCCGTGCGGTGCGCATCAGCCGGGCGACCCGCTTGCGCCCGACGCGCACCCCGAAGTCATCCCGCAGCTCAGCGTGAACACGCGGGGCACCGTAGGTCCGCCGGGACCGGGCGTGGATCCGGGTGATCGTCTCGGTCAGCGCCTCGTCCTGGCGGGCCGCCGTGATGGCCCGCGGTTCTTCCAAGCGTAGTAGCCCTGGCGCGACACACCCAGCACCCGGGCCAGAAGGGAGACGCCATGGTGTGTCTTCTCCGCATCGATCAGCCGGTACTTCATCTCGGCCGATCCGTCTCCCGCGCGAAGAAAACCGCGGCCTTCTTCAGGATCTCCCGCTCTTCCCGCAACTGACGGACCTCCCGCCGCAGCCGGGCCAACTCCTCCTTCTCCGCACTGGTCAGCCCATCCTGGCGGTGGCCTTCATCGCGGTCGGCCTGGACCACCCAGTTCCGGATCGACTGCGCGGTCGGCTCGAACTCGGCGGCCAGTTCTTCCGGCGTCCGGCCGGCCCGCACCAACTCCACCATCTGCCGGCGGAACTCCGGCGGATACGGCGGTCGTGACATCGGCACCTGTGAACTCCTCCCGGGACACATCGTCCCAAGCGATCAGGTCTCCACAAAACCGGGGCAGCTTCACACCTTCCCCTGCAGCACCGACTGGCGGCTGGCTCACATCGGCTGCACCATCGAGTGGGGGCAAGCTGATGCACCGCCACAGCTGGTCGGCTTACATACCAGCTCGGCGCCTAGGAAACGCACCCACAAGGCCACCGCCAACCGACAAGTGTAACTGGGGCAACGTCTCCAGCTCATGGCCAAGCGAACCCGGCGCTATTTAGATGATGATTGAGTGCGCCCTTCCCCACCTCAAGCTGCCGATCGATGTCAGCTAGGGATGTTCCGTAACGCTCGCCCCATGACATGTACAGGGTAATTAGCTGTTGCAGCTCTACAGCTATTTGTGCTTCTAGCGCGGCGCGCAGGCCCTCGCCTAGAGTATCCACTTGCACAGACGGTCGCCTTATATCGTCCTTGTGAAGTGACCACCAGCGTGCGAAAACACCCGCGAGACGGTATCGATCGACTAGGCCGACAGGCGCAAGAGCAGCAACAAAGTCAGCGGCCAGGCTCTGACTTTCCCCCAAAAGTTGCCCGACGTTGCTCAGCAACTTAAGGCGCGGGTTGATCGATTTCCACCATATCGAGAATTCACGCAAAAGGACTTCCCTTTGCATGGACCCAAGTTCGGGAATTTTGGCTGCTGTTGCCTCCCACCCCTCTTCGAGGAAGTCGTAGTAGCGCTCGTCTCTCTCGCGGAAGAGGTCTTCAATACCGATTCCGTGAGCATGGAAGCTCGCAGCACTAGCCTGAACCTCGCCCCTGGGAACCCCACCATAGAGCAGGGCCATCGCGTCGAGTAGCGGTGGGGATGATATGTGTGAGTCGACATATCGTCGAATACTTAGACTGTAGTCGTTGGCTGCGATTTCATCATGTGAGACGAGTCGAGAAAAGCCAGCAACCTGTGCTTTTTCTTGGAAGACGTTGATAATCAATTCGATGTTTTGTGGTTCGAGCCGGTTCTTGGTTCGACCCGATACGATCTCCCGTTCAGCGTTGATAAACAGGATATCATCGCGCGTCGACCGTCCATTGACTCCTTCACCGTCAAAGACAAGTACGCACGCGGGTATTGCGGTGCCGTAGAAGACGTTGGCACCGATGCCGATGATTGCTACTAGACGCCCACTGTCGACGACGCGACGACGGATTGCGGCATCTGCGCCGCCTCGAAATAGAACGCCATGCGGGACGATTACAGCGCCCCTCCCAGTTGGCTTTAGCGAAGCCATAACGTGCTGGATATTCATGAAGTCGGCGTGTGCAGGCGTGGCCCAGCCGTATTTCATTCGCTCCGGATGGGAGACGGATTTCTCGTCATATTTAGTAGAGAAAGGTGGATTGCAAATTACTCGATCGAATTTTTCCGGTGCTCCCTCGACAATAAATGCAGGGTCGGTCAGTGCATTGCCTTGACGAACCTCGGCGTCGGTGATTCCATGTAGAAGGAAATTGAGCTGCGCCAGGACGCCGTAGACAACTTCTTGGCCAGACAATTTCAGATGAGCTTTGCTTCCCGATCTGTCTTTGACGAACTCATGAGCTTGAATGAGCATACTGCCGGTTCCTGCGAAGGGGTCGTGCACACTGTTCCCTTCGTCCGGTGCAACCAAGCGAACCACGAGTTCAACTACCGAGGGTGGCGTATAGAATTCTGCGCCGCCTTTTCCTACGCTTTCAGCGTATCTGCTGAGGTAGGCGTCGAAGCTCTTGCCGAGAGTGTCAGTGAACTCTAGATCTTCGTCTCTAAGGGATATCGAGTTCAGTTCCTGAATCGCTCTCCATAGGGCGGAGTCGGATATACGACCGTGGGCAAAGAAGGTCAGTGTGTCCGAGAGGGTTCCCTGGTTAACGCTCTCCAGGGTGCGGAAGGCCTCATACATTTTTGAACTGCAGCCCGTACCACCGCTTGAGACGAGCCAATCCCACAGATCTTGGGATGGAGAGCCCAGAAATAGAGGCTGATCATGGGCACGCTTGAGGACCAAGAGACCAGCCAGCAGGCCAACCGGTTCCCGCATAGCTCCCCGAAGTGCGTCCGCCGCGGCGAATAGCCGGGCAGATATTTCCGAACGGGTTACCTTCGTCATTAATGCCTCGTTCCAGCAAGCAGCTCTACAAAAAGGGAAGGGCAAAGTTCGTCTAGACGTCGAGCGGCTTCCCGATGCAATTTTGCTTGAGCCTGGGCTGCTCGAAGAACGGTAATGATGGTCCGTTGGTGCTCCATAGGGGGCACCGGAACTTCCATTTCCTTTAGAGTCGCGACATTGAAGGCCGGAATTGTACCGGCGCTGGCCATTTGCTGAAGTCTATTCTGGGCGGAGGGGCTGCTGAGGTACCACGCAAGAAAATGTGGATGCACGCGGCTGTCATAGGCTCGCAATCGTAGGCATGAAGCTCCAAAGAGCCATGACTCTTGGGCCTGCCCCACAATCGCTAGGCGGCCTAGTGCGCCTTGCCTTACGATAAGTAGGTCGCCGGGACGAACAGCAAATCGGGCAAGTTTGCGCGCCTTGTCATCAGGAAGTCGGCGCACGTTCCGTGTGTCAACAGAGTGATCATTAGCAAGATTCTGTGGCCCGATGACAGGAACACCCTCTGGTCCATCATGCAGTGCATCAAGCAAATGGCCTGACGGCCCTGCGATCACCTCGTATGCATCCTCCAGAAGGACCTGAGGATGTTCTTTCATGATTCCCCTTCCCTCACATCAAGATCGGTGGGCTGGGCAGATCAATTGCCGGCCCAGCCCACCGTCGTTCAGACCACGTGAACCCAACGGCGGAGAATCAGGTGCGTGAGCCGCTCCGCAACGACACCGACCGTGGCGGTAGCGACCGTGACGACGATGACGTCGCCGTGGTCGACCAGAGCACCAACCACATAGGCGCAGACGATGATTACCAGGCAGACAGCCACCGCACGCGTCGCCTGGAGGGAGACGGGCAGGGCATGATGGATACAGGCGTCTCTGTTCAAGGGGCGTCCCTTCTGCTCTCGCATGAGGCGGAGCGGTTGTCGCAGCCCCACCCTGTTCGGGCCTGAGAAACACGTGCGGGGTGGGGCTATGCGATCTAGGAGGTTTGATCACAGGGCTTCCGCTCTGATGTCTTCAGCATGGCACACAAACTGGCTTAGCACGCGCACTGCGAGTGTTATCTCGAGGTGCGCAACAACTCGAGTCGCACGTTTGTTCAGTTCTCGCAGGTCAGCAGGTAGCAGCGCCGTGTGTGATTTACATCACACACAGCGTGGGCAGCGACGGGATCGTAGCTACATGGACGTCGCCTGGCGGCCTAGGGCGCGTATTGGGTCGTGATCAACTGGTGGTCCGGGTGAGGTCCTTGACCCAGATCATTGAGGCTCGCAGGTGTAGGCCGGCGAGGTAGCTGTCCGGAACCTTGTCGTATCGGGTGGCGACGCCTCGCCAGGCCTTGAGCTTGTTGATCAGGCGCTCGACGGTGTTCCTCTCCTTGTAGAGGCCGGCGTCGTGGCTGACCGGCCGACCGCCCGCGGAGCCCTTCTTCTTCCGGTTGGCGGACTGGTCTCTCTTCTCCGGAATCACTGCCTTGATACCGCGTCTGCGCAGGTGAACACGGTTGCCACGGGAGGAGTAGGCCTTGTCGGCGGCGACCGCGTCCGGCCGGGTGCGAGGACGGCCGACGGGCACGCGAACCCGTATCTTGCCCAGCACGGGGATGAACTGCGGGCTGTCCGCGGCCTGGCCAGCGGTCAGCACGAACGCCAGCGGGCGGCACTGGCGATCGGCGGCCAGGTGAACTTTGCTGGTCTGCCCGCCCCTGGATCGCCCCAGCAGGGCGGCCGTCAGCCGGAGTTTTCGCCGGCGCCGGACGCGTCGTCGCTCCTCCCGCTCGGGATTGATCTCGGCGTCCTGTCCATCTTGTTCTTCGACACTGCCCCTTTTGACCTGGCCTTGTCCGCCTCGGAAGCGGCCTTCTCCAGCGCGCCGAGGACGTCCGCGGCCAGGTGCATCCCGGCCGCGTCGTGGTGAGCACGCGCGGTGGTGGAGTCGATGCTGACCAGGGACAGGTCCACATCACCCCGCTTCGCCGCTTCCGCGATCAGGCCCTCCAGCAGGGCCTCGAAGGCGCCGGCGTCGCGCCATTGCCGGAAGCGGTTGTGGACGGTCGACCAGGCACCGAACTCCTGCGGCATCTCCCGCCACTGCCCGCCGGTCCTGCACCGCCAGATCACGCCCTCGAACTGCTGCCGTAACCGCTCGGGATACGGGCCGTACTCGCCGATCGGCAGATACGGCCCGATGAACTCCCACTCCGCGTCCGTCAGTTGCACTCGCGTCACGCAACAACATCTACCGGCCCATGCCTCACCACGAGGACGAATCAGCAGATTGATCACGACCCAATACGCGCCCTAGAGGCCGTGACGATCGCTCACTTCGGTACCCAGGAGTACGTGGTCGGGGCGATCGGCTGCCGCGGCCCTCCTTCGTCGGCCTTGCCACCGGGCATCCGATGTGCCAGCCGCGTCAGATTCAGCGCCTTGCCGTGCACTCCATGGTGAGATGGCCTGGCTCGTCGGGGCACTCGTCCATATTGGAGCTTTAGACACATAAGTGCCCTGCAAGGACACCTACGGGGAGAGGTTGCATGGAGTTCGTCGGCCCGGTCCCCGACCGTGCGAGCCAAGTGATCATGCAGACGGAGACAGCCAAGAACGTCTTGGGCCAGACGCTCCCCAGCCTCGAAACGGCCATCGAGGACGCTGGCTCCCAAATGGGCAGGCCATGAGGGGACGCCCCGCGCCGCCGTCCCGCGCTGCGCGTGCGGCCTGGGGGCCGTTCTCGCGCGAGCGCCGCGCGGGGCATCGCCGTACGGCGGCCCCGCCGTACACCCCTAACCCACCGACCAAGCGCCGCACCGCCGCATGACGCCAAGCCGCGCTATCGATCTGCTTGCCGACCAATGACCAGCGGCACGTCAGGCAGCATTCGAGGAGGCTCAGCTGTAACGCGACTCGAAGATCTGGTGGATTGCCGTCAGCGGGTACGCAGTCTCTCGACTCTCGCGCTCCAACCTCCCGATGAAGTCCGTCACGACTGCCGCAAGTGGTGCGTGACGGCTAAGGGTCGCCATAACCTCCGACGGACCCGCAGGAGGCGGTGCCCCTTCGGCGCACGCGCGAATCAGCGCCTCCCGTTCCTCCCGCTCGTACCCATGCAGGCCCATGATCAGCCAGTTCACCAAGTAACTGAGTGTGTACGCGCGATCGTACGTTCGGTGCCTCTCGAAGAAGTCGGCCTCAGCGGGGCTCAAGTCGAAGCGGGACGACAGAGCCAGGCCATAGTCGGCGAAATAGAGGCGCCGGCCGTCGGTCAGGATGTTCCGGAAGTGGGCATCAAGGTGCAAGAGACCGCGGTCGTTCATGAAGGAAGTGCCGGCCTCCAGTTCCCTCTCGACCAGAGCACAGGCCCAGCCGACCGCCTCGTCGCCGACTCGCACCTGCTCGGTGAGCCACTCGTGCAGCGTCTGTGGGATGTACTCCAGGAACAGCACGAGGCTCGCCGGAGACTCCGCAAGGGCCTCGATACGGCGACGTACCTCCGGCCCGCCTCCCCAATAGGACACGACCCGATCCACGTCGGCAAGCTCCTTCGGAAGAGCCGGTGCCGTGTCCGGCAGTACCCGCCAGTGATACATCAGCGGAAACCCCTGATACTGCCCTGAGAGCACCCAGTTGGTGGTCATTGTGTGGGCGGCAGCCTCCCGCCACGCCCCGCCACCTGGCCCGCCGATGTTGTACTGACAGAAGACAGGTAACCCGAACACGTTGGCCGTAGACCGAACATGGTCAGGGCGAAGCTCCACCTCTGTCAGGGGGACCCGCTTCACGAAAACCGGCGTACCTGCAACCTCCAATAGCGCCGACCTCCCACCGATACCGGAACCGAGCGGTGCAGCGGTGTCCACAAGCTCGCCCAATCCTCGATCACTGTGCAGGGCCAGGGACGTGGAAACGGCGCTGTACGCAGTCAGCCGCTCATCGGACAGCATCCCCGCGCCGTCGGCCATCGCCTGCATTCGGATGCCTACCTCGTTTTCGTCGCGGAAGCTTCACCGCACTGTACGGGTACGTCGACTCCAAGATCAACGAACGCAAAGACTGGCGAGAACTCGCCTCCGCCGGTTTCCGGCTGTATCGACCGTCTCGGGAGACGAGACACCGCATGCTCTCAATACCGCCACTTCACCAGTAGTGCTATTGGCCTGGGACCTCGGGGTACCGCGCGCCCGCCGCGCCGCACTGACCGAACGCTCGGGCCAGGGTTGCCGCGCTGCCCCACAGATGCAGCCCTCACGATCGCCGCTGCATGGCTGGCCGCCATACCTGCTTGGGGGCGATCGACGATCCAGGGTTCGTTCCTCACCCTGGCTCACCGGGGAACGTGGCTGATCCACAGACTCCGCGGATGATCGTGGCTGGCTTCGCCTCGCGGGATATACGCGGGATGATCTTCCCTGGTAAGGGAAGGCCAGAGCCGTACCTGGAGGTCAGGGACCTGATGCTGTCAGGAATGTCAGCCCGCTGTAAATCCGTCGGCAGTTGATACAGCACTCACGATCGCCTGTGGGTGCCCACCGTAGCTGGCTAGGGGCGATCGAAGGTGCAGGGCTTCGTTCCTCAGCCGCGGCCCACCGGATGTCGTGGCTGGCGTGCCCGTTGCGTGCCCGATGGGGTGGGGAACCAGAGGGAACAGCGGGGAATCGCGGGGAACCGATCGGGGCGCTGAGCTGGGTTGGGGCTGGTAGACGAGAGTCGGCGTGCGTCTTTGCAAGCAGGATGTCAGGAGTTCGAATCTCCTAGGCTCCACCGCAGGTCAAAGGCCACTACCCATGATCGGGAAGGGGCATTTTCGATCTTGTACAGCAGCGAAATACAGCTACACGTTCATCCGAGGTGGCGCACGGACGAGCAAGTCCATAATCATGGTGCGCGTGGCGGTACTCCGGTTATTGGCACTCGGCCTCCTCGGCGGCGGCGTCATGGCGATCCCGTTCATATGGGCTCAGCCTGGCGGTGACTTGGAGCATGTCCGTCTCGATGTCTTGATCATTACGAACCTGGCTCAGCTCGTGACCGTCCCGCTCGGTTTACTGATCGGCTTTGTGCTTGTCGCCAGACGGTTGTGGACGCGCCCTCCCGGCTACGTCCTGGCTGCGGCCACGATCGTGTTCGGTGTGGTTGTAGCGACGCAGGCGTGGGCCATGACGAGCTGGGCAGAGGGCCGACCTTCGGGGATCGGCGATCCAGACGGAGAGGTCGGCCTCGGGGCGCTGAACGTTCTCGCGGGCGCGTTCACGATCCTCGTCGGCGTCTCCATCGCCCTTATTCGGTGGTCTGGCTGGGAGTCGCAGGTGGCTTCGGCGCGTCAGACGTCCTCACGTAGGGCGCGACGGAGCAGGCGTAAGTCGTCGGCCCATGTCAAAGACCATTCCCCATGATCGGGGAATGGCCTCGTTTACCTTCGTCGGCGCTGGATGCCGCTACGAGTCCAGATGATCACCGAGCTTCTTGAGCGCTCGGCGCGACTCTTCGGACGAGACTTCGCTGTAGACGTTCATGGTCACGGAAATCTGCGAGTGCCTGAGGATCTGCATAGCCACGCGCGGATGGACGTCGAGGGCGACGAGCAAGGAAGCGCAGGCCTTGCGGGTTGCGTGAACGTGGACCTTGCGTACTCCGGGTCGCAGGCGCCTGCGAAGCTGCGCCGGAAGTTCGACGGCTCGACCGGTCGGCCGCTGGCGGTGGTGAAGACGAGGCCGGTCTCGTGCCAGTTGTCTCCTGCTGTTTCGCGGGCGGTGTCGCGTGCCCGTTGACGGGCACGGAGCGCGGTCGTGACGATCTCGGGGAAGGGGAGTGTGGCGTCGGAGGCGTCGGTTTTGGTGCGGCGGTGCAGGAGCTTGCCGGCGACTCGCTGGAGCTGCCAGCCGATGGTCATCTTGGCCTGGTCGAGGTCGACGTCCTCCCAGCGGAGGCCGGGTGCTTCGCCGAGGCGGAGGCCGAGGACGAGGACCGGGACGTAGGCCGGGTACATCGGGTCTTGGCGGTTGCGTGCGGACTCCAGGAAGGTCCGGGCCTCGTCTGCCGTCCAGGGCTTGACCTTGCGCTTGCGGGGGATCGGCATCTTGATGTTGGCGGCGACGTTGCGGGTCAAGGTCTCCTCGCGGACGGCGTTGCTGATCGCAGCTCGTAGCGTCATGTAGGCGTCGTGGACGGTCCACTCGGAGGGTGCCGACTTGCAGCACCTGCCGATGGCGCAGCAGTGCCGACGGCGTTTGGGGTTGCTGTGGTGCTTCGGCCGGGCGATCTGTCGTTCTCTTGGTCCTATTGAACCGGGGATTGGTGGCCGTGTCCCGGTGACGGGCGCGGGAGTTCTTCGATGGTCAGGTCGGAGAAGACCAGGGTGAGGTCGTGCACATTGGTCTCGATCCGGACTTCATGAAAGTCGATGCCGATGGCTGCGGCCCAGCTCCGGGCGGTGGGTGAGACGGTGATGAGCGTGGCGCCGGGATAGAGGCACTGCCAGTTGACGCCCCAGACGTATCCGTCGAGCTCCACGTCGGTTTCGTCGGTGGTGAGCCGCTCATCGAGCGATACCCCCCAGGTGTGGGCTGGCAGGGCGGTGGTGCAGGTGGCCTGCACGCAGTACCGGAACAGATAGGGCAGTGGCGCCGGCGTGGTCCCGGTCCGGGGATCAGGCATCGGGAGGATCACGAGCTGGTAGTCGCGCAGGTAGTCCACGAAGCCGTGCCGCAGCAGGGCTTGGTCGAAGAGGCCCTCTAACGCCTGCTGCAGCTTCACCACGTCCATGAACGCAGTTCTACCCGCCGGAGGTGATCTTCCGTTGGTGCTGGGGCTTGCGGACATTGAACCGGGCGATCGGCTTGGTGGTGGTGCGGGCGACTTCGGCGATGATCTGGCCTGCGTGGGTGATGCGGAAGGTGCCGTCGGTGTCCTCGATGGTCACGGTCGTCCCGGCGTGGCCGATGCCGACGCGGATGCGCTGTCCGGCGATGGAGAGTTGGCTGCGGCTGCTGACGAGCCGCTGCACGCGGATCGGCTCGTCGGGCGGCCGTGGTTCGGGTCCGGCGGGGGATCAACTGCCAGACTCCCTGATCCTGACCCACGGCGAGGCCGACCCGGGACTGCCCTGGACTATCCGGAAGAAGTTGCAAGGACAGCGCAGAGCAGAAGGAAGAGGGCAAGCACCAGACCACGACCCCGCCACGACAGGTGCGGCGCGCTCACCAGGGCAGCCAGTGGGTAGGCGAACACTCCGGCGACCACGCTGACCGGCACGTCGGCGAGCTCCCAGATTGGCACCAGGAAGAAGGGCGCGAGCACGGCGACGATCCATGCCGGGCGCACCCGGAGGAGGTGCAGCAGCGGCCAGGCGAGCACGACCGCCGCCCAGTTCCCCACCGTCCACGCCTCGGCCAGCTGACCGATACAGCCGAAGTGGCCGCAACGTGAGTCGTCGGACAAGGCGGCCACAAGCAGCAGCCAGCCGAACTGGATAAAGGGCAGGATGATGCCGGCGAGCCCGGCGGCGACCACTCGCTCGGCAAGCCGCCTCTCGGCGGCGGGTGAGGCACTCGCGTCGCATGTATCCACACCGTGAGCATCTGATCCGGCTGTCTCGCGAGGCATACGCATTGATCACGATTCAAATGGAGTCCAGCAGGTGCGCCACCCCGCGGCCCTGCGCTCGGCCGCACGCTGCGCGTGCGGCGTGGGGGCCGTTCTGGCGCGCGGCCGTGCTCGGGCCGCGCCAGGACGAGACACCGCGGAACCATGTCCATCTCAGTCGCCAGGCATCATTCAGATCATGAGCCATCCCGAAGTCCGACTCCGGCAACTCCAACCCACCGATGTCGACGCCGTCCACTCCTGGGCCTGCCTTTCCGAAGTCTGCCGGTATCAGGCATGGGGACCCAACTCCCTCACCGAGACACGTGCGTTCGTGACAGAGGCCGTAGCCGCATGGCATGAGCAGCCACAGACACGCTTCACCTACGCAGCCCTCCATGACGATGACGTCGTAGGAATGGGAGAGCTCCGCATCCGCAGCCTCCAGCATGCCCAAGGAGAGATCCAGTACCTCACCCACCCCAGCCTCTGGGGCCGCGGCCTGGGCACCGCCATCGGCCGGCAACTGCTGCACATCGGCTTCCACGAACTCCGCATGCACCGCATCTACGCCACCTGCGATCCGCGAAACGCCGCCTCCGCAGCCATCCTGAGGAAACTCGGGATGACACATGAAGGCCACCTCCGCCACACCGCCAAATTGCGCGACGGCTGGCGAGACTCCGCCCTCTTCAGCATTCTCGACAGCGAATGGACCGACGGACATGACCGGCGCCCGACGCCATCAAAGATCAGTGCCTCCGGCGGGGCGCTCCGGCTCCGGGATGATGACCGCGCGGGACGGAGGACCGTAAGTGGTTGAGGTGGAAGCCTGATCACCCCGGCCCACCATCGATACGGGACAAGCCGCTTCCCCTTCGGGCGGGGCAACGGCGAACGGGATGAGCAGGTAGGCGGGGTATGCGCGTCCGGCGCACAGGGTTGCTGTCGCCCTATGGGCGTCTTGCGAGAAACCCACGGCGCGGTGGATTCGAGTGCCGCCCTTGCCACGCAACGGGGATGGTCCAGCCGATCCTCGTCCTGCAAGCCGTCCAAGACGGCCGCCGCCGCTCTAGATGAAGACGCTCAGAGCTGGATCAAACCGCCGACCAGGACGGGATCGACGTGGCCGGTTGCTGGAAGGGTCTGTGTTAGAGCGAGGCGGACATCGACCAACGATGATCGGCGGAGGCGTGCAACGTCGGGAATCAGGGTCCAGGCCGAGTCGGCAGTTTCGCCGTTTGGCTCAGGCCGGAGCGGGCCACCAGTAATACCAACGCGGTAGAAGATGCCGACGTTCTGGTGTCCGGGCAGGCCGGGTGTTAGGCGGTCGGCCGCGGAAATCACTTTCGAATCCACACCAAGTAGGCGTTCGACCACCCCGTCACAGCCGGTCTCCTCAGCCACCTCCGGGATGACCGCGTCGAATGGATCCTCACCGTGCTCGACCTTTCCGCCCGGCAGAGGCCAGTGCCGCTCGCCCTTCGGTCCCACGTAATGGGCGAGCAACACCCGTCCGCCCTCGATGCACTGTCGAGGTCCAGGTCTCGGCGCCGGAGTCCAGCCAGTTCGCCCTATCGCAGGCTGGCGAACGTGCCGAGGAGGACCAGGGCGCGGTAGCGGTGTTCGATGACGTTGACGAGCCGGTATGCCTGGGCCACGGTGAGGACGGGCCGTTCGGGTGACTTCTGGCCGTTGCCGTACGCCAGCCGCGCCGCCTGGACCATGAGGCCCGGCCATGGTCACGCCGCCGTCCAGACGCGGCCTTACCGCTTAGGAATCAAGTACGGCGGCGACGGCTTCGATCTCAACGAGCTGGTCGTCGTAACCAAGCACGGTGACGCCCATCAAGGTGCTCGGTACGTCGTGGTCACCGAATGAGTCCCGGACTACCTTCCAGACAGCCCCCAAATCCTTCTGCCGGGTGGACGCGACGAGAACCCTTGTGCTGATGACGTCGTGCAATGATGCGCCAGCGGCAGTGAGAGCCGCCTGCATGTTCTCAATGGCTTTCGCTGCTTGGCCCGCGTAGTCCCCAATCGCTGCCGTCGAGCCGTCCTCGTTCAGGGGACACGCTCCGGCGAGGAAGATGAGTCGTGACTCGGCAGGCGCCGTGGCTGCGTAAGCGTACTCGGCGACGTCGGACAGAGAAGCGGAGCGGATCAAAGTGATGGCGCTAGGCATGGCCCTCAGTTCCTTCCGTATCGGGCACACGGCGACCATCCTGACATCGGCCTCCTTCTGTCGCCTCCTCTTTTCGCAGCCAAGCCGCCCGTACCTTGCGGCCCGCGGACCTGGGATCGGTGAAGATCAGACCCTTGCCGGTGATCTGGATCAATTGGTGTTCAACTTTGACTGTGCCTGCGTCGAGGTCGAGGTCGCGGCGCCGGAGTCCGGTGAGTTCGTCCCATCGCAGGCCGGCGAACGTGCCGAGGAGTAGGAGGGTGCGGTATCGGTGTTCGATGACGTCGACGAGGCGGTAGACCTGGGCGACTGTGAGCACCGGTCGTTCGGGTGACTTCTCCTGGTCTGCGCCTTTGATCCGGCAGTGGTTGCGTTTGATGAGCTGGTCATCCACAGCTGTGGACAGAATCGCCTTGAGGAGTCGGTACGCCTTGGCGACGGTGACCTCGCTGGCGCACTCGTGGAGCAGCAGCGGCTTATTGAGCTAGTTGAGCGCTTTGTCGCTGAAGGTCTGGACGCAGGACGGGTGAGACGGGCCGAGCAACTCTTCCGCAGGATCAACGACGCCGTAGGCGTTTGGGTTCGTAGCGGCGGGCGTGGGTGTCGTGCAGGGGGCAGGTTGGCCAGGCCGGTGTCCTTGGCAGAGCGGATGCGGTCCTCGCATCTGTTGCGGCGGCTGTGGCGTAGTTCCAGGTCGGCGAGTTGGCCGCGCTTGGTGTTGGTGGCGAGACACGTGAAGCGGTGTCCGTCGCGGTCGGTGAAGCGCAGTTGGGCGCCGGGGATGCGGCAGTCGCCGGGATATCTCCAGCCATCCCGGTGGAGGTCTGTCCTACCGCATACCCATGAAGTGCATCCAGACGAGCATCGCGACAAGCGCGGCGAACATGACACCGGTGGAGGCATACGCAGCCAGGTCAAGCGGACCGGTGGTGTGGGGATCACCGCCATCAGTTGCTGCGAACATGTAGACGATGGAGGAGAAGAGCGGAAAAGCCAAGAAGCCGATACCCACGGAGCTCTGAAGCTGCCGCCGCCGAGGACCATCAACCGGCTCTGCCGAGATGGGTGGCTCAGAATAATCGCCCCGACGAGACCGCCGAATCCCCTCGAATGAGGCTTTTGCTGCCAGAGCAACCGCGGTCACCTTGACCGCCAGAAGGAGCCAGAAGAACGGCCCACGCACGTACACCTCGGCGCCGCTGAGCCACCTTGCGAGATAGAGCACTCCCAGCAGTCCACATACGCCTAAGAGAACCTTGTGCGCAGCGGGCATTCTCGACAGCATTCCAGAATTGTGACGGGGGTCCCTCCGCACCGCAAGACCAGCCTCCGGCGGGGCCGCTCCGGCTCTGGGATGCTCAGTTGGGCAGGTGTGGGCGGTGCGTAATTCGAAGGTGCAGTGATCGCGCAGGCCCCATGCCACGTCTTGTGCCTGAGTTCGTCGAGGAGTCGGCGGACCTTGTCGAAGAGATCGGCGCCCAGGTTGCCCTTTCTTTTCTGCCAACGAGTCCATACCAACTTCACGGGTCGCTTCACATCGGTACGCAGTCGGTCCCGGAGCGCGGCGAGGTTGTTGCCGTAATACGGGCCGAAGTCCAAAGATCCGCCAGCAACCGCCGCAGTCCAGAGCTTGATCGCCCGGCCATTAGCGTGCCATTGAGGGCGGCCAATCACCGGTCGCTCACGGTCACTCGCGGGCCGTCCTAGGCGTAGGTAGCGTCCTGGCGATGGCGCGCCCGCCCCAGGGACGTGCCGGGCACGGTCCGCTGATCAGCGGCTCCTGACCGGCCCTCTCCCGGCCGGCCCCGATCGGGGTGCCGTCACAGGCCGTCGGGAAGCGCCCGTTCCAGGCCGTCGAAGGCACGCACGGCCAGTGCTCGCTGCTCGTCGGCGATGTCGTCGGCGCGTTCGCCCGCCAGCAGCCGCGCGGCTGTGGTGACGTAGATCGTGCGACAGGCCGCGACGGTCAGCGCCGCCGCCAGCCTGGCCCGGGAGTCGCCGGGCTCGACCCCGGCGGCCTCCGCGAGGAGAGAGGCCATGGTGTCCTCCATCTCCTCCACGGCCTCCCTGGCCCGCGCCCGCAGCGACGGCGCCGCCAGCACGACCCGCCAGAAGTGCGGGAAGTCGTCGTGCAGGCCCGACAGCGGATGCCGCTGGTCCATGAGCTCCAGCAGCATGCGGCGCAGCGGGACGAGCGGGGACTCGCCCTCCTGGCGTCCCCGGACGGCTTGCGTGATCAGCTCCGCGGCCTCGGGAAGCCGGTCGAGGAAGAGGTCCTCCTTGCGGGGGAAGTGGTTGAAGACCGTCATAGCGGAGACGTCAGCGGCTTCCGCCACCTCGGCGACCGTGACGTTGTCGAAGCCGCGCTCGAAGAAGAGCATCGACGCCACGTCGGAGATCCGCTGCCGTGTCTGGCGCTTCTTGCGCTCGCGCAGCGTGAGGGGGGCGGGATCGTGGTTCACGATTCCAGTTTAGCGAGTAAAAGATTTTAGTGACTATAGTGAAGTCATGGACTTCGATGTGGTGGTGGCAGGGGCAGGTCCCGTCGGACTGATGCTCGCCTGCGAGCTTCGGCTGGCCGGAGTGTCGGTGATCGTCGTCGAGCGGCTGACCGAGGTGGACACGACGATCAAGGCGGGTTCGATCACCCTGCCGACCGCCGAGGCGCTCTACCGCCGCGGGCTGCTGCCCGCGGCGGCGGAGACGCAGCGGGAGGTCTTCGCGCGGTTCATGCGGCCGGGTGCGGGCGGAACTCCCGGGAAATCCGGCCCGAAGGTTCTCGGCCACTTCGCCGGCATCATGCTGCACGACGACATGCTCGACACGTCCGATCCCGACTTCGCCGGCCACGGCCCCGCGGCGAACGTTTCGCTGGTGCCCCAATCCGAGCTGGAGCGCCTGCTCGGCGACCGTGCGTCGGCCCTCGGCGTCGAGGTGCGGCGCGGGGTGGAGCTCACCGGGTTCGACCAGGACGCCGAGGGGATCACCGTCCACACCGGCAAGGGTCCGATCCGCGCCGCCTGGCTCGTGGGCTGCGACGGCGGCCGCAGCACGGTCCGCAGACTGGCCGGGTTCCAGTTCCCCGGCACGGACCCGGAGATCACCGGCCACCAGGCGCTGGTCGAGATGGAGGGCGCCGAAGACCTGGGCATGGGCTGGAACCGCACCGACACCGGCGTCTACGTCCACGGCCCGATACCAGGCCGTATCCTCACCGTGCAGTTCGGCGGGCCACCCGCCGACCGGGACGCGCCGATCACCACAGGGGAGCTCCAGGCGGCCCTGCGCCGGGTTTCCGGGGTCGACGTCACGATCACCGCCGTCCACACGGCCACCCGGTTCACCGACAACGCCCGCCAAGCCACCACCTACCGAATGGGGCGGGTGCTGCTGGCGGGCGACGCGGCGCACGTCCACTCGCCCTTCGGTGGCCAAGGGCTCAACCTTGGCATCGGGGACGCGATGAACCTCGGCTGGAAGCTCGCCGCCGCGATTCGCGGCTGGGCGCCCGTGGGGTTGCTCGACTCCTACACCGCCGAGCGGCATCCCATCGGCGCGTGGGTCCTGGACTGGACCCGGGCCCAGATCGCGCTGATGCGTCCCGAACCGCACGCACAGGCCCTGCGTGACATCGTGACCGACCTGGCCAGGACGCTGACCGGAACCACCTACTTCGCCAAGAAGCTCTCCGGCGTATGGCAGCACTACGACCTCGACGGCGACCACCCGTTGGCCGGCCGCACGGCGCCTGACCTCGAGCTCACCGGCGTCGGCAAGCTGGCCGACCTCCTCCACGGCGGCCAGGCCCTGCTCCTCGACCTGACAGGCGGCGACGCGGCACTCGGCCGGCACGCCGAAGGCTACGGCGACCGGATCCGCGTCGTCGCGACGACCTGTCCTGACCGTCCCGACCTCACGGGCCTCCTGGTCCGGCCCGACGGGATCGTCGCCTGGGCGTCAGGCGCCCCGGACACCTCGAAGACGCTGGACAACGCGCTGACCCGGTGGTTCGGAGCACCTTCCGAACTCTCCCCTGCCTGAGCCGTTCAGAGCAGCGCCAGCAGGGACCGGGCGTTCGCGTTGCCCTGGCGGTCGCCGGTCTCCTCGAAGACCTCCAGCGCCGCCCGGGCCAGCTCGCGCGAGCGTACGGCCGCGCCCTCCGCCCGGTTGACCTTCGCCAGGGCCAGCAGGGCATGTGCGTCGAGCAGCCGGTCGCCGAGCCGTACGGCGATGCTTCGGGCCCGCTCGGCGGCGGCACGCGCGTCCGGCTTCGCGCCCTGCGCCAGGTGTACCGCCGACAGCTCCAGCAGCGTGTCGGCCTGCCGGTGCCGGTCGCCGAGCTCGGCCAGGCGACCGACGGCGGCCAGCAGCCGGTCGGCGGCCTCGTCCAGCCGGCCCGAGCGGCGCAACATGACGCCGAGCACCTGCTCGGCGTCGGCGGCGTCACGCTGGTTCTCCGCCCTCTCCAGGCAGGCCAGCAGCGCCCGCTCCGCCTCCTCCAGGCGGCCCAGCTCCAGGTGTACGCGGCCCAGCCGGCGCATGACGTGCGCGACCTCGCGGGCGCTTCCCCGGCTCTCGAACATCTCGAGCGCCAGCCGAAGCCGCTCCTCCGCCCCCTGCCAGTCGCGCTGAGCCAGGTGCAGGTCGCCCTGGTCCAGCAGGATGAGCGCCTCGCCCAGGCTGTCGCCCGCCCGCCGCGCCGCCTCCATCGCGGGGCCCGCCAGGGCCCGCCAGTCGTCCAGGAACCGGTGCCGCTCCAGGTAGGGGGCCAGCAGGTGGGCCAGCCGCCAGCAGGCGCCGTCCAGCCCGGCGGCGCTCAGGTCGGCGACCAGGCTCACCAGGAACGCCCGCTCGGCCGCCAGCCACTCGACCGACTCCCTGATGTCCCTGGTCGCCACGGCCGTGGCCGGATCTCCCGACACCAGTGAGAACCGCGACGCCTGCACGCGCGACAGCGCCTTGTCCGCCAGCTTCGCCAACGCCCCCGGCACCGGCTGCTCGCGCGCGAACAGCCGGGTCAGGTCGTGCAGCCGGTAGCGCACCTGCCCGGCCACGTCCACGCCGTGCGTCTCCAGCAGTCCCGCGTCCACCAGCGCCTCCGCCTGCCCGCCGAACAGCTCGGTCACCCAGTCGGCGAAGTCCGGCGCGGACAGCGCGCCCAGCCCGCGCAACGTCAGCCTCGCCGCCTCCGGCAGCCCGTCGAAGCCGATCGCGAACACGCTGCGCACCGTCAGGTCGCCCGCGTGCAGCCGGTCGAGCCGCTGGTGCTCGTCCTCCAGCAGACCCACCAGATAGTCGGCGGTCCACTCGGGGCGGGCCGCCAGCCGGGAACCCGCGATGCGCAAGGCGATCGGCAGGCCGCCGCAGAAGCGCGCTAACCGCCGCAGGGCGCCGTCCGCCGCCTGGCCCGAGCTCTTGACCAGCAGCTCCAGCGCCTCCCCGTCGTCCAGCACGCCCACCGGCAGCCGCCGCGCGCCGAGCAGGCCGCCCAGCGGGGAACGGCTGGTGACGATGGTCGGGCACGAGGTCAACAGCGGCCGCACCTGCGCCTCGGCGGCGGCGTTGTCCAGCACCACCAGGAGCTTGCGGTTGGCGGTGTAGGTGCGAAACAGCCGCTCGCGCTGCTCCGGCGCAGCCGGGATCGCCTGGGCCGGGCAGCCGAGCCAGCGCAGGAAGTCCTCCAGCACGGCCGCCGGGGCCGTGGTCTCGCGCAGGTCGGCGTACAGGATGCCGTCGGGGAAGTCGGGGCGCCGCCGCCATGCCGCGTGCACGGCCAGCGCCGACTTGCCTGCCCCCGCTTGCCCGTGCACCACGACGAGGCCGCCGGTCACCTCCTTCAGCAGCTCGGCCCGGCCGGTGAAGTCGGCCACGTCGGGCGGCAGCAGCACCGGCGGACCGGCCGACACGTGCAGCGAGGCGTCGTCGTGCAACATGCGGTGGTAGAGCAGTTGCAGCTCCGGGTCCGGCTCGATGGCGTGGCCGCCGTCGAGCTGGTCGCGCAGCACCGCGTACGCGGCCAGCGCGTCCACCCGGCGCCCGCTGCGGTAGAGCGCCAGCATGTACTGGCCGCGAAAGCGCTGCCACATCGGGTGCTGCCTTGTCAGCCGGCGCAGCTCGGCCAGCAGCTCGCGATGGCGCCCGGCGTCCAGGTCGGCCTGCACCCGGCGCTCCAGCGCGAGCAGCCGCAGCTCCTCCAGTTCCTCTCGCAGCCGCCGGGTCTCCACCCACCGCTCGCCCTCGGGATCCACGTCGTCGAGCGCCTCGCCGCGCCACAGGGTCAGCGCCTCCTCGTACGCGCCCCGGTCCACCAGCAGCCGGAACCGGTCGACGTCGAGCTGCCCGTCGCCGAGGTTCAGCAGGTACGCGCCGGACACGGTCGTGATCGTCCCGTGCCCGATCAGCCGCCGGAGCTGTCCCACATACCCGCGGACGAGGGAGTCGGACCGGTCGCCGTCCTCGTGCGGCCACAGCAGCCTGCGCAGCCGCTCGGCCGTCAGCGGCCGGCCCGCGTTGAGCAGGAACATCGCCAACAGATCGCGATGCTTGGGCACGGTCGGGGTGCAGTCCTTGCCGTCGGTGTCGCGGACCTCCAGCGGGCCCATGATGCGGAACTCCACGCCTCCTCCCTATCAGGAAGCCCGGCCGCCCGCCCGCGAACCTCGCGTCTTCGTGATCAAGGAGTTGGCCGGCGGATTCTACGTACCGGCGTCCGCGCCCGGCGACAGCACCGGTGTGGTGCCTTATGGGCGAAACCTCACCGCAATGGCGGGTTGGCCAGTTTGGCCCGTTCGAGGGCCAGCTCGGGCCACCACTCGCCCGCCTCCGGCGACACGACGCCGCGCTCCGGGTCCTTCTCGCCGTCAGTGCCACGCCGGCATCGGCCTCCGGACGTGCCCGCCCGCGCGATCCACAGGTAGGCGTCCACCAGTTCCTCGCCCGTCGCCGTGGTCGGCCGGTCGCCGACGCCCCTGCCCGGCGGGTTGCACCAGGTCTGCGGGTCGGAGTAGTGCCTGGTCGGAGCCCAGGAGCCCTGGCCGTTCCTGCCGGTGTCGACGACGAAGTGCGGCATGGTGGCCGGGTCCGCCTTCACATCCATGGGACAGCCCTTGCGGCCGGTGGCGAGCCGGACGGCGATGCAGCTCGACAGCTTCTTGCCGTACGCGACCGACTTCTCGGTGCTCTGGTAGCCGGCCGTGTTGACGAAGAAGCCGTCCGCCCGGTCGATGCTCGCGCCGATCAGGCGGTCGGCCATGAGCTCGGTGCCGGGCCAGAGGTCCTGGCTGCCGTCGAGGTAGACGGCGGTGTTGGGGTGGGACTTGAGGGTCTGGACGGCCTGGCGCAGGTCCCTGTAGCGCTGGTCAGGGGAGCCCTGGGGGTCGCAGTCCGGCGTGCCGGGCATCTTGGCCAGGCTGCCGGGCTCCAGGATGACCGCTGCCCGCGCGTCGCCGATCTGGGCGGCTATGCCCTTGATCCAGTCGTGGTAGGCGGTGAGTTCCGTGGAGGCGGCCGGGCGGCACTCGCTGCCCGGCAGGTGGTTGATCAGGAACACGGGCACCGCGTCCTGCTGTCCGGCGCCCGTGACGGCGTTGTCCACCTTGGCCCGGACCTCGGAATCGCCGAGGCGGATGGCGTAGGGGATGGCGGCCAGTTTCGTCATGAGCTCGGCGTCCCGCGGTCGGTCCTCGGCCCAGAGCCTCGCCTGGCGGCTGGCCGCCGGCTCGGGCGGGGCGTAGAACCGGACGTCCTGCCCGGCGCGCAGCGGGTTGCGTGCGGCGGTGGGCCGAGAGGCCGCCGGCGATGCCGCGTCCCCCGTCCCAGAGGTACCACTGGCCGCCGGGTCCCGGACGCCGGTGGGAGAGCCCTTCCCCTGCGACGCGAACGCCACCACCCCGGCCGCCGCGACGACCACGGCGGCCGCCCCGGCCACCCACTTGCGCGACGGGCCGACGCCCCGACCGCGTCCATCCGCCACCGGGTCCGTCCCCGCGTCCACGACGCCCGCCGCTTGCGCCGGCGCGGTCCCGGGGGAGGAGAACCGGGGTGGCTGTGTCAGGTGGACCCGCTCGGCGCCCCCCTCCGCCTCGCTCGCGGGAGCGGCGGGCAACGGGATGGACGTGCTGAGGTGGTCCAGGATGTCCTGGGCGGTGGGGCGGTCGGCGGGCTTCTTGACCAGGGCGGCCGCGACCAGGTCGTGCAACTGGCCGGAGAGCCCGTCCAGGGCGGGGGGCTCGTTGACGATGCGGAGGAGGATCGTGGGCACCGAGCCGGAACCGAAGGGCGACGCCCCGGCCGCGGCGAAGGCCAGCGTGGAGCCCCACGAGAAGATGTCCGACGCGGGACCCACCTGCGAACCGGAGACCTGCTCGGGGGACATGTACGCCGGCGTCCCCACGATCGCGCTGCTCATCTCCGCGTCGGCGAGGCGCGCGATGCCGAAGTCGATGACCTTGGGCCCCACCTGGGACAGCAGCACGTTGGCCGGCTTGAGGTCGCGGTGCACCACCCCTGCCCCGTGGATGGCCCGCAGCGCCACCGCCATGGACACCGCCAGCCCGTCCAGCGCCGAGCCCTTCAGCGGCCCCGAGCGGCGCACGGCGTCCTCGAGGTTCGGCCCCTCGACGTACTCGGTGACCAGGTAGGCCGTCTCGCCCTCGACGTCGGCGTCCAACACCGGGGCCGTGCAGAAGCGGGCGACTCGCCGGGCGGCGGCGACCTCGCGGGCGAAGCGGCGGCGGAAGTCGGCATCCGCGCTCATCCTGTGGTGGATGAGCTTGACGGCCACCCGCGTGCCGTCCGGTCCCTGACCCAGGTAGACGGCGCCCATCCCGCCCTCGCCCAGTCGGGCCAGCAGGACGTACGGCCCGGCCAGGCGTGGATCCCCGTCGCGCAACGCCTCCAAGGTCATAGATCATCAGGTTAGCCTGCGGCCGTGGGGCCTTCCAGGCCTCGCGCTCCGCCCGCGCGGCACCGGCCTGCCGTACATCGGCTGAGTCCCAGCCGGGGTGGGCTATTTTGATCCACCATGACCCAAGCCGGCTTCGTCGAAACGACCCGTGACGCCTACACCGCGAGGGCGGCCGAGTACAGCGAGCTGTTCCGCGATCCTCTCGCGGAACAGCCGCTGGACCGGGCCCTCATCGACACCTTCGCCGACCTGGTGAAGGCGACGGGCGCCGGGCCGATCGCCGATCTGGGGTGCGGGCCAGGACACTACACGGCCTACCTCCACACAAGGGGAGTCACCGCGTTCGGGATCGACCTGTCGCCGGGGATGATCGAACAGGCCCGTCAGGAGCATCCCGGCCTCCGGTTCGAGGTGGGGTCCATGTTCTCGCTGGACCTGGCGGACGCCGTCGTCGGTGGCGTCTTCAGCCACTACTCGATCATCCACACACCACCGGAACGGGTGCACGAGCTGTTCGACGAGTTCGCCCGCGTCCTCGCACCCGGCGGGCACCTGCTGCTCTCCTTCTCGGCGACCGACGACCCGTCGCAACCCGCCGAGCCGTACGACCACGTCGTCTCGCTGGCCTACCGATGGTCCACCGACATGATCTCCGCCATGCTCCGCGAGCGGGACATCATCGAGACCGGCCGCCTGATCTTCCCCGGGAATCAGGACCCGAAGCGCGGCTTCCCGAGAGTGTTCCTGCTGGCCGGCAAGACCGGCTGACGCCGACGCTCCGAAGCGGTCGTCACCGGCCCAGGAGTGGGTCTGGCCCCACCCACCCGTACGGCCAGGCCCATATGGGCCTGGCCAGGCGCTCCATAGCATCGCTAGCACAGCGACACGAAGGAGCAGGATCATGGCGAACGCCGGCGACATCACGACCGCGACGGAGCGCATCGGCGACGCCCGCGCCCAGGAAGCCTTCACCACGGTGAAGAAGTGCGTCATGCTCTTCCGCGCGGCGGAGGGGTCGTACAAGGCTTTCGACCGCGTGCGCACGCTGTCCACCATCATGCCGGTCGTGATCATCGGCGTCGACCTGATCCCCGGCCTCTGCCCAGCGTGGTACGCCGTGCTCCAGGGTCTGTCCGCGCCGGCCCTGATCGGCGTCGCCTTCATCACCCGCGGGTCCGCGCTGAGCGCCGCCTTCCCCAAGAAGACGGTCTCCTTTTGACGGGCGGGGCCCGGCCCGGCCGGGCCCCGCCGGCGGCGTACGACCGCTCAGCCGGAGAAGCGGGCGCTGTGCAGGTCCACCGGGTTGGCGGCGTCACCGGTGGAGACGCCGTACACGGCCGTGAAGGCGTTGCCGGCCGGGACGAGGCCGGTGTAGTCACCGAGCAGGCGCCCCACGCTGGTCAACGGGACCTTCCGCGTGTCGAACGGCCCCTCGATGTGCTGCTCGCGCCATGCCCCCGGCTTCGTGCAGGCGGTCGAGCAGGTGACGGCCCACAGGTCGGTGGGCAGGGTGGCCGGGTCGGGCGTGTTGTTGCGGAAGTCGTAGTACGTGACCGCCACGGTGCCCGTCCTGGACGTGGCGACGACCGGTACGGCGGCGGAACCGGTGGGCGTCCTGTCCAGGCGGATCGGGGTGGACCACGTCCGCCCGCCGTTCGCCGAGCGCGAGTAGGCCACGTGGAAGCTGCCGTCGGCCTCCTGGCTCTGCCAGACGGCGTTGACCACCTGGGTGCCCGGTTGGGCGGCCAGCTGAGGCAGGGCGGCGTTGCGTACCGGGTCACCCGAGTTGTCCGGGTCCGGGATGCGGGGGCCCACCGCGAGCGGGGCCGGGACGTTCAGCGTCGGCGCCGACCAGGTCTTGCCGCCGTCGGTCGAACGGATGACCTGGGTGGAGCCGGCGTCGATCGTCTCGTGGTGCATGCCGATCAGCAGCGTCCCGTCCGGGAGCGGCACCAGCTGGGTGCCGATGACGCCGCTGTTGGTGGGCACGTCGTAGACCTTGCTCGTGGTCCAGGTGCGCCCGTCGTCGGTCGACTTGGCCAGGTAGACCGGCTGTACCCAGTTCGGCGTGGTGCTGGTCGACTGGTCGTCGATGCGGTCCCACACCGCGTAGACCACGCCCGGGCGGTACGGGTCCGCGGTCACCGACGGGCGGTCGTTGAAGAAGCGCGGGTTGTCGTCCCGCTGCAGGGTGGTCGGCGCGTCCCAGGTCCGGCCGCCGTCGCCGGAGCGGGCCACCAGGATGGCGGTCACGTCCCCGGCGCGGGACATCGACAAGGACGCGGCCACCGCGGCACCTGATGGCGTGACCGTGACCCAGTTGTCCGTCGTGACGTCGTAGTCCCCGCCGTTGGCGCTCGTGCCACCGTTGCACCGGGAGAAGGCGGGCAGGTTCTTGGACTGCTGCCAGGTCAGGCCGTAGTCGTCCGACACGGCGGTGACCGCGCCGTTGCTGCCGTACCGGTTCCAGCGATCCTGCTGGTACACCGTGACGAGGTGTTGCGGACGGTTCGGGTCCCGCCCCAGCATGGGCAGGACCTCGGTGTTGGGGTTCAGGGTGTAGCCGTCGGCCGGGGGAGGCCCGCAGTCCGCGGGCAGCGGGCTGGTGCCCGAGACCGGCCGGATGATGACGGGTCCGCCGGTGGAGGCGCCGTCCGCGGCGGCGGGCTGCACGACGGCGCAGGCCAGCAGGATGGCCGCTGCGGGTAACAGCGCCCTGGAGCGTCGGATCACGAGCATTCCTCATCTTGATCGTGTTGATGAAGACGTCCCCGGCTCGCCCGGGGCAATGTGGTATCTCCCGGGCGTCCGGCGAACGACGCAGGGAAGATTACCGGCGCAAGATCAGTTTCGTCCGCCGAATGATCGCAAAGCCGAGGCTGTGCCTGACCTGCGCTTTCGCTGCCGGCCGACTCCTCGGCGAGGGGGCCGGTCCGGCGGATGACGTACCAGGTGAACAGCGTCGGCGGACCGGCCGCGGGTGGAAGAGGAGGAGTTTGATCCTTTGCGTTGATTACACGATTACACTACGACTGGCTTGCGGCTACGTTCTAGCTCGCTTGCGCGACCCGCTGAGAGGAACGCCGTCATGATCGTGGAGTACATCCGTTACCGCATCCCTGATGAGCGGTCGGTCGACTTCGAGGAGGCCTACGGCAAAGCCGCCGTCTTCCTCGCGAAGGCCCCGCAGTGTGTGGACTACGAGCTCAGCCGCTGCGTGGATGAGCCTGTCTGCTACATACTGCGGATCACGTGGTCCTCGGCCGAGGACCACACGCGGGGATTCCGGAACAGTGAACTGTTCCCCGGGTTCCTGGCGGCGATCCGCCCCTACGTCGGCATGATCGAGGAGATGCGGCACTACGAGCGCACGCCCATACTCGGCGTCGGCTCGTCCGTCCCGACGATGTACGACTGGGCGGGCGGCACCGAGGCCCTGGAGCGCCTCACGGAAGTCTTCTACACCAACGTCCTGAAGGACGACCTGCTCCGCCCGCTGTTCGAGCACATGTCCCCCGACCACCCCAAGTGGGTCGCCATCTGGCTGGGCGAGGTGTTCCGCGGCCCGGAGCGCTACAGCCAGGAACGCGGCGGCTACCACCACATGGTCCGGCAGCACCTGGGCAAGGCGATCACCGAGGCGCAGCGCCGCCGCTGGGTGAGCCTGCTCATGGACGCCGCCGACGAGGTCGGCCTGCCCGCCGATCCGGAGTTCCGCTCCGCGTTCGCGTCCTACATCGAGTGGGGGACCCGCATCGCGCTGTCCAACTCCCAGCCCGCCGCGACGCCGCCCCTGGAAGCGCCCATGCCCCACTGGGGCTGGGGCGTCGCCCCGCCGTACCAGGGCTGAACGTCCTCGGCAGCCCTCTCTGAAACTTTCCGCTTCTGGACAGCGTTTTCCCAGGCCGGCCGTGGCTCTCGCCCACGCTTGTTGACACCGGTGCGAGGGTTCGGGACCGTGCCCCTCGTTGGCGTTCATATTCCTCGGGTTCGCCGTCATCGGGGGTCATCAAGGCGGCGGGACCACCCGCAGCGCCGGCGCCCACGACGCCCGCCCATGGTGGGTGACGCGGACCTGAAGACGGGTTCGAGCCGCAACGGAGGAGTCAGATGAACCAACGAGGACCACGCCGGGGTCTTGTCGCCTGGGTCTTAGCCGTGGCCTGTCTGGCCGGCGCCGCGGTGGCGAACACGATCACGGCGCACGCCGCCTCGGCCGGCTGTCAGGTCACCTACACCGTCGGCTCGCAGTGGGCCGGCGGCTTCAGCGCCAACGTCGCTGTCAGGAACCTCGGTGATCCGCTCACCAGCTGGGCCCTGCGCTGGACGTTCGGCGCCGGGCAGACGATCAGTCAGGCGTGGAACGCCGACGTGGCGCAGAGCGGCAGTGCGGTGACCGCCTCCAACACGAGCTGGAACGGCTCTCTGGCAACGGGCGCCGACGCCTCCTTCGGGTTCAACGGCACCTGGAACAACTCCAGCAATCCCGTGCCGGCCGGCTTCACGCTCAACGGCGTCGCCTGCACGGGTAGCGCGACTCCTTCGCCGAGCGTGACCCCTTCTCCCAGCGTGACCCCGTCCACGACGCCGTCACCGGCGCCGAGCACCCCGCCGTCGCGGACGGTGCGGGTCTTCTGGCTCAAGCCGTCGGACGTGGCGTACGACCAGCGGTACCCGGACGGCATGACCAAGGTCATGCAGGAGGCGCAGCGCTTCTTCAAGCAGGAGCTGGGTAAGACGTTCACCCTGAACAGCCCGGTCGTCGAGGTGGTCAACGGCGACAAGCCGCGAAGCTGGTACGAGAACACGCCGAACTGCGGTGAGAAGTACTGGTGGGCGGTGTGCAACATGCAGGCGGAGCTGCGCCGCAAGTTCGGCCTCGGCGCACCGGACAGCCGTTGGCTCAACGTCGGCGAGGTCAGCGCCGAGGGCGACGGCGCGGGCGGTGGCGGCGGCAACGGCTGGGTGATCCTCAGCGGCCACGACGCTGACGGCGCCGCCGGGCTCAACGGCGCGATGAATCGTTGGTACGGCGGCATGGTGCACGAGCTGGGGCACGCCTTCGGTCTGCCGGACGCTACGTCCACCGACGGCACGTGTATGTCGGCATCCCTCTACGACTACCCGAACTGCCACTTCAGCCAGGCGCAGAAGGACAGCATCCTGCGCGGCAGCTACGGAAGCTTCCTCTCCTGAGGCGGGTCACGTCCACGGACGGCCATCGCCTGGTTCTCCTTCGAACTTGATCTTCGCCACTCGAAGGATCACGCGATGGCCGTCTTCATCTCACGACGCCACGTCTGGCACCAGGTCGAACTCTTGCACCACTCCCGCGGACGCAACCCGGCCGGCCGGGTGTGCCGGTGACCTGTCGGCCGGAAGCTGAGCAGTGCATTCGAAATCCAAGACCGCCCGGAACGTTTCATTTGCACGCTTGGTAATCGGCCGAGGTCAGACCGCACGCTTTGCAAGAAATCTTGACACAACACCCTCGACTGTTACCATGACGCTGGATATCGGACGGGCTATAATCGGTAGAAAGGACAGGCAATGTCTGCACTTCTGAGGATGGAACCCCGAGTGGCCGGGACCGACGTAATGGAGCCGGTCGTCGAGTTCGAGCAGCGGTGGGAGAGCCAGGTCGACCAGGATCGCTGCCCCGTGACGCGACCTGGTATTTCGAAAATCTGCTGACCGCCGGGGCGGGCGCGGCCCGGACGTACCGGAATTCACCCAGACGGGGGCTGGCAAAAGATGTGCGAGACGGGTTCCCAGGACTGGGTGGAACAAGTCGTCAGGCAATGCGTCGGTGCTGACCACACGGTGACAGGCGGCTCTGTCTGGCTGGTTGTGAGGCCGGACAGAGCCGTTCTGCCGGACCACGGATGGAAGTTACACGTATCTTCTCGCGCCTCGGACTTTCCCGAACTGGTGGAAAAACTCGTCCCCTTCCTGGTGGCCGAGGGCTGTGTTTTCAAGCTGGCTCGTTCGCGACAGGTGCTTCACGAGTTGAACGACGGCCGGACGGTCCCGGAGAGCGTCGGTAAAGCATTCACCGTCTATCCGGACCAAAATCTCGTCCGTGAAGTCGGACTACGACTCGCCAGGACACTGCGCGGCCACCAAGGGCCGCGCGTACTCAGCGACCGGAGAGTGTCCGCGGACGCTCCGGTGTACTACCGGTACGGGGGGTTCGTCACCCGGCGGAGTACCGACGTGCGCGGACAGTCGATCACACTGCTGCGCGGGCCCGCCGGCGAGGAGTTCGACGAGGCCGCCGGGCTCAGCTACCGGCAACCGTCGTGGGTCGAGGACCCGTTCGCCGGCGTTCAGCCCGAACCCGGCCGCTCCCGCGACGACCTACTGCTCAGCGGACGTTACCGCGTCGTCGTCGGGATCCGGGAGGCCGCCCAGGGCAACGTCTACCGCGCGATCGACGAGCGGACCGGCCACGGGGTGGTCGTCAAGCAGGCGCGCGCCTTCGTCGCCGAACACGGCGACGGCAACGACGGCCGGCTGCGGCTGCGCAACGAGCGTCGCATCCTGGAAGCTCTCGAGGGAGTCACCGGTGTGCCGCGGTTTCTCGACCACTTCCGGTACGGCGACGACGAGTTCCTGGTCACGAGCGACCGCGGCCCTCTGACCCTGGCCGCAGACGTGCGGCAGAACGGTCCGTACCGGACGGGGCCCGACAGTGGCGCGCGGAGCCTCGACCGGCTGGCGGGCGAGCTTGCCCGCATCCTCACCGCGGTGCACGAACGTGGCGTCATGATCCGGGATCTGTCCCCCGCCAACGTCGTGATCGGTGACGGCGCCAGCATCATCGACTTCGGCCTCGCCTCCTACGACGGGCTGCACCTGTCCGGGATGACACCGGGCTACGCGGCCGCCCGGCAGGTACGCGGCGAGCCGCCGCGAGAGGCCGACGACCTTCACACGCTCGGCATGGTCCTGCTGTACGCCGCCACCGGCCTGCACCCGGTGACCCTGGGCGACGATCCGGAGCTGGCGAGGACGCGGGCGCTGCAGACGGTCTCGCGCTACCACGGCCGTACGCCGTCGGGAACGATGTCCGCCATCGTGGAGCTGCTCGGCGACGAGGAGCGTGCGCGCGCCGTCGTACGGCGGCTCGCGTCAGGAGAGGGCGGCCGCCGGACGGCGTCCCTGCCGTCGTCGCCTGTTGTCACCGCGGACATGGCCGCCGAGGTAATGGACAACCTCGTCGGCGACCTGCTCTGTCTCGTGGACGACGTCCTGGAGGCCGCAGCCAACACGAAGGCCGCCAACGACGCGAGCGTCTACAGCGGCGGCGCGGGCATCGGCCTGGAACTGCTCCACCACCGGCACCGGCCGGCCGCGGATCGGAAGCTGCGCGAGCTGGTGGCCTTCACCGAACGCGTCACGGCACCGCTGAGGCCGCAGCCGGGGCTGTTCACCGGCATGACCGGAACGGACATGTTCCTTCAGGAAGCGGTTGCCTGCGGCATCGAGCTGAAGAACTGGCCGGGCCGGAGCCTGCCGCCGCCGGAGTGGAGACACGAAAGCGCCGACCTGACCGACGGAGAGGCGGGAGTGGGCCTGGGGCACCTGTACTTCTACCGCGTCCACGGTGACGCGGCCGACCTCGAGGTGGCACGGCGCTGCGCGCGGACCGTCGCCGCGGAACAACCGCTTCCTCGTACCTCCATGCCGGGCCAGGCCGATGTGACGGCCGGACGCGCGCACGGCCTGGCCGGCTCCGCCGAGCTGCTGCTCGGCCTCGCCGAGGAGACCGGCGATTCGTGGGCACTCGAAGCAGCCGCGAACCGGGTGCGCGACCTTGCGGAACGCGCCCGAATCCTCGTCCGCGAAGCGGAGGACCCGGCGGCGGAGCCGATGACCATGTCGTGGTGCCGCGGCCTTACCGGGATGGGCCAGACCCTGCTGCACGCCGGCAAGGTGCTGGGCGACCCGTCCCTGACCGACCTCGCCCTCCGGGGAGCGGACGTCTGCGTCGCCCGGATGCAGCGACTGAGCGCGCTCGGCCAGTGCTGCGGGGCCGCCGGTGTCGGCAACCACCTGTTGAACCTGGCCGACCTGGAGCAGTCCGAGCGTTACCGGGACGCGGCCTTCGACCTGGCTGCGCATCTTCTGCTCCGAAGCGCCGGCTCGCCCACCCACCCCCGGTTCTTCGCGCCCGACGACCCTCCCGCCCGCTCGCTCTCGTGGGCGCAAGGACTGACCGGCGTTCTGACCTTCTTCCGCCGATTGGCGCACGGCGGTCCCGACTGCCTCCCGGTCACGTAAGGCGGCTTGGAACCTTCTCGTCCCGGACGGCGGGGAAGCCGGACCGTGCTCAGGACCGACCGCGGGAGTGCCGCCTGGTGGTGATGTTCGCCGCGATGAGCAGGCCGGCGGGGATGGCTGCGAGCAGGAAACCGCTCGGTCCGATCAGGGTGACGGCCAGCGCTCCCCAGGCGAGGGTCACCCAGCCGACATACCCGGGAACATGGTGGCCCTGCCGCCCCATCCGCGCCACCAGCAGTCCCAGCAGTGCCAGTACCACGACGAATCCACCGGGCAGCGCCCAGAACGTCGCCACCGAGTCGCTGTCCGCGGCACGGTTACGGAGGTCCCCGGCGAGCCAACTGGACCAGGGGGCGAGACGGGCGAACACGGCGGTGTGCGCCACGGCGATCAGGACCATGGTCCGGCCGGCCCAGATGGTGAGCCGACTCGGGGGCGCGGACAATACGGGCTGGTGGGTCGCGGGGGTGGTGGTCATGGTTCCCAGCTTCTCCGGACCGCGACCAGATGTGCTCCCCCGAGGGAGGGACGCGGCTCCCTCGCACCGGGGAGCTTGACGCCCTGGTCACGCGGGGCGGACCGTCCTTGCCACCACGCCCAATTGCTATCCGGCGACCTGTGCGAAGCAGGTGAAGTCCGGCGGAGGTAATACTGGTCGACGGGCAGAACCAGGCCGTACAGATACGGCCGGGCCCATGGCGGTAAGGCGATGAGGGCCTGGTGCAGCCGTCGGCGCGGCGCGTCTCCGCTGCACTCATCGCACTCGCATCGCCTGAAGAGGCGGTCAGCGGTCCCGACAAGGGCCGCGCCCTGCCAAGCCACCAGGGCAGTCGCCACCGCACCCGGCCACATACGGGTGTGTTCGAGAGCGATGACCGCGGCCATGGGACGACGGCTGAGCCCGGGGACATGATGGATCAAGGCTCTGTGGGTGCCGCACGCCGATCCTCGCGTACGGGCCTCGGAGGGGCGCCTACGCGGCATGGCCCTTTCTGGTCGCTGTCATGAGCGCGATGATCGCATACCTGGAGCGCCACCTCCAGGCGGTAGCTGGGGCAGGTGATCTCCTACCGCGGGTCTCCCGTCGGGACGTGGCCTCAGCAGTGCGCCTGGCCGCCGCGGGTCGAATTGTTGTGGCGCCGAGGAAGGGGGAGACCAGGTCCGGCTCACGAGCGAGGACGTTCCGCTCGATGTTCTGCATGCCGCTTCAAGAGAGCGCATGACACCCCTGGGGAGAGTCGGCGAGGCGGGGGCTTTCGGGTCACCTGCCGTATGGCTACTATCAGGCACCAATCGCCTACTTTGGCGATTTTCGTCATGGACGCACCGACTGGTGAGGAGAGTGTCCTGCACGTGGCTGGATGGGGCAGGGTCGGGCGGCGACGAACGGCGAACATGGGCGACAGCAACGGGTTATCGGGGCCGACCGGCGACAGGTCGCGGCGGCTGCCCTTGCGTACCGTGCTGCTCATCGTCGTGTTCGTGCCGAGCGTGACTTTCGCTCCACTGCTGGCCTCGGGCATGTTCCAGCTGTCCAGTCAGTGGCAGACGGAGAAGGCCCAGATGGAGCTGGCCACCACGACCGTCGGCAGGCCCGCGGCCAACCTGTTCTTCAGCCTTCAGGAGGAGCGACGGCTCACCGCGGAGGCGCAGGCCGAGCCGCGTGGCGCCGCCCGTGACAAGCTCGCCAAGCAGCGCGCGGTGACCGATCAGGCCGTGAAAGCCTTCCCGTCGCCAGCGGCCCTGGACACCACCAACGCGCAGGAGGGGCTCACCGGCGCGATCACCCGGTTCCAGCGCGGCCTCGGCCTTCTCGACCAGCAGCGCGGGGCGGTGGACGCCGGTTGGGCCAGTGAGCAGCTGGCGTTCGACTACTACAGCGGCGTCATCGAGGCGGACCTCAGCGTCCTGACCGCGCTCAGCCACACGCATCACGGTGAGGTGGGCAGCAAGGCGCAGACCCTGGTCGACCTCTTCTGGGTCGTCGACATGATCGGCCGCGAGGACGCCGTTCTGGCCCGTGGCTGGAAGAGCGGGCGCCTGACGAAGGACGAGTACGCCCTGGTCACCGACGCCATCGGCACCAGGAAGCACATCCTGCAGTCGCAGGTGCTCCCCAGCCTCCTGGGCAACGAGAGCCAGTACCGAACGCTGACGACCAGTAAGGCATGGGACACCATGACCGGTCTGGAGAAGCGGCTGGTCACCTCCGGGACCGGTGCCGAGAGCAATCAGGTGATACTCCGCGACGTCGGCCCCGCGTGGCGCGCCTCGGTGGACATCATCAACCCGCAACTGCTGCAACTCCTCAGCCTCCGGCTCGACAACGTCGCCACGATCGGCAACAGCCACGCCCGTACGCTCTTCGTGATCTTCGTCAGTGTCAGCGCCGTGAGCCTGCTCGCCTTCTTCCTGGTCGTCTTCACCAGCTGGCGCCTCACCGCCGTTCTTCGCCGGCGCATCCTCCACCTGCGCGAGGAAGCCCAGGAGCTCCAGGAGCGCCTGCCCGACGTGGTCGCCCGGCTGGAGCGCGGCGAGGACGTCGACGTGGACGCGGAAGTCCACATGGTCGAGCCCACCCCGGACGAGCTCGGCGAGCTCGGGCAGGCCCTCAACCTGGCCAGTCGCAGCGCTGTCCTCACCGCCGTGCGGCAGGCCGAGCAGCACCGCGGCTTCCAGCGCATGCTCCAGCGCATCGCCCGGCGTACCCAGATCCTCATCGGCCTTCAGCTGAAGAAGCTGGACGAGCTGGAGCGCAGGCACGAGGACCCCGAGGTGCTGGAGGGCCTGTTCGACCTCGACTATCTCACCGCGCGGCTGCGCCGCTACGAGGAGAACCTGGTCATCCTCGGCGGCGGTCAGCCGCAGCGTCGCTGGCGCAAGCCGGTACGCCTGCTCGACGTCCTGCGCGCCGCGCAGGGCGAGGTCCAGGACTACCGGCGGATCTCGATCGACGTCGCGGGTGAGCCCTGGGTGGCCGAGCGGGCGGTGGGACCGCTGGTCCACGTCCTGGCCGAGCTCATGGAGAACGCCACCGCCTTCTCCAAGCCGCCGACCCCCGTCGAGGTGCGGGCCGCGCTGGTCAGCCGGGGCCTCGCCGTGGAGATCGAGGACCGCGGCCTCGGCATGGAGCCCGAGCAGTACGCCGCCGCCAACGACCTGATGCAGTCGCCGCCGCAGCTCGATGTGATGACCCACGCCGACGATGTGCGTCTCGGCCTGTACGTGGTCGCCCGGCTCTCCGCGGGACTGGGCCTCCAGGTGGAACTGCGGCCGTCGGCCTTCGGCGGCACCCGGGTCATCGTGCTGCTCCCGGAGTCGCTGGTCGTGGACCGCCCCCGCGCGGTACCCGAGCCGGCCGCCACGCCGCGCGAGGAGGCTCCCCGGGAGCCCGCCGGACCGCAGCCCCACCCGCGGGAAGCCGCGCCCGGTCCCCGCCCGCCCCGCGAGGGCGCGCAGTTGCCGACCCGCTCCAGGGGACGCGCGATGGCGTACGTGACGGCGCCCGGCGCCGGAGGACCGGATCGGGGCGAAGAGCCCCCGCCGCCCGACCCCCGGCCGCTGCCCCAGCGGGTACGCCAGGCCAGCCTGGTCACCGAGCTGAAAGTCCCGGTTGACAGGGAGGAACAGGCCGACCAGGGAACCTGGCCCGCGCGCGAGCAGCCCGGCCGATCCAGTGCCATGATCGGTGCGTTCCAGAGGCAGTCCCGCAGGCGCCGGACCGGTGACGACGACGCCTCCCAGCCCCGGCCGGACGGGTCCGCCGAGCCCAGTTCCCCTACGACGGAAGATCGATGATGACGCAGCGAACCACCGCCACCGACGCAGACCTGGACTGGCTCCTGGACGGCCTGGTCGATCAGGTCGCGGGCACCCGGCACGCCATCGTGCTGTCCGACGACGGCCTGGTGATCAGCCGGTCCCGGACCATCGAACGCTCGGACGCCGAACGCCTCGCCGCGATCGCCACCGGGCAGCAGAGCCTGGCTCGCGGTGTCGGGCAGCTCTTCAACGGCGGACCCGTGCACCAGGTCATCATCGAGATGGCCGACCTGTGGCTGTTCATCACGGCCGCGGGCCGCGGCACCCATCTGGCCGTGGTCGCGTCCCAGGAGGTCGACGCCGAGCTGATGTCCGTCGCGATGCACACCCTGATCCAGCAGGTCGGCCAGAAGCTGGGAGCCGACGCGCGCGCCCCGCAGGCCGATGACGCGAGGAGACGCGGATGAGGCACTGGACTGAGGGCTTCGACGACGAAGACGCCGACGAGCCCCTTGTCCGTCCCTATACGATCACCGGCGGACGAACCACGCCCGAGCGGGACGACCTCACGCTGATCACCCTGGTGACGGCGATCTCCGCGGTGTCCTCGGAGGCCGGGCAGGAGCTGCGGGGGATGCAGCCGGAGCACCGCACCATTCTCGCTCTGTGCGGGCGGCCTCTGGCGGTGGCCGAGGTCGCCTCCGCGCTGAACCTCCCGGTGTCGGTGACCAAGATCCTCATAGGTGACCTGATCGAGGCCGGTCGGCTGCGGTCCCGGCCACCGCTGGCGTTCGCGCAGGCGGGCGGCCTTCCCGGTATGACGATCCTTGAGGCGGTGAGGGATGGGTTACGCAACCTCTGACCACGGGCACGCGGCTCCCCTGGCGGTGAAGATCCTGATCGCCGGTGGTTTCGGCGTCGGGAAGACGACCCTGGTCGGCGCGGTGAGCGAGGTCGCCCCGCTGCGTACCGAGGAGTACCTGACCCACGCCAGCGTCGGCGTGGACGACCTCGAAGGGGTGAGCGGCAAGACCACCACCACCGTCGCGCTCGACTTCGGGCGCATCACGATCAACCGGGACCTCGTCCTCTACCTGTTCGGCACCCCCGGGCAGGAACGCTTCTGGTTCATGTGGAACGACCTCGTCAACGGCGCCATGGGCGCGGTCGTCCTGGTCGACACCCGCCGGCTGGACGTGAGCTTCGCGTCGATCGACTTCTTCGAGAGCCGCGGCATCCCCTTCGTCGTCGGGGTCAACTGCTTCCACGGTGTCAGGGACCGGACACAGGAGGAGATCCGCAAGGCGCTCGATCTCGATCCACAGGTGCCGCTGGTGCTCTGTGACGCCCGCGACCGGATGGCCGGCCGCGACGTGCTGCTGGCGCTCATCGACCATCTGATGGCCGCTCACGCCCGCACCGCGCCACACCCTGTGTCCTGACCGGGCACGGTCGCGAACGAGCCCGCGGCCCGCGAGGATGAGGGGATGCGGACACTGGTTCTGGGCGGTACGAGGTTCCTGTCGAGGCAGATCGCACGGCAGGCGCGCGATCGCGGGCACGAGGTGGTCTGCGCGGCGCGCGGACTCTCGGGCGAGCCGCCGCCGGGTGTCGAGCTCGTCCGGGTCGACCGGAGCGAGGACGGCGGGCTGGCGCCGCTGGAGGGAACGTTCGACCTCGTCATAGACGTCGCCCGGCATCCGAGCGTGCTACGGCGGGCCGTCGCGGAGCTCGCGGGCCGTGCCGGTCATTGGACGTTCGTGTCGTCGTGCAGCGTCTACTCCGACACCGGAGAGGCCAACCAGGCTCTGCACGAGCCGCTGCCCGTCGATGCGGACGAGAACGACCCGGAGAACTACGGGCCGGCCAAGGTCGCGTGCGAGCGGATCGCCGGCGACGGGGCGCTGCTGGTGCGGGCCGGGCTGATCGTGGGCCCGGAGGACCAGTCCGACCGGTTCACCTACTGGGTCGACCGGTTGGCGCGCGGCGGGCCGGTGCTGGCGCCCGGGTCGCCCGACGAGCTCGTCCAGCTCGTCGACGTGCGCGACCTGGCCGCCTGGACGATCGAGGCGGCGGAGAAGGGGCTTGCCGGGCCGTACGATGCGATCTCCATGCCCTTCAGCAGGGGCGACCTGCTGGCGGAGATCGCCGAGGGCCTGGAGGTGCGGCCTGAGCTGATCTGGGCCGGCCAGGACTTCCTCCTCGCTCACAAGGTGGAGCCGTGGACGGGGCCGCGGTCGCTGCCGTTGTGGCTGCCGTTGCCCGAGTACGCGGGCTTCATGACCCGTGACACCTCCGCCACGCTGGTCGCCGGCCTGCGGATCCGTCCGGTCGCCGACACGGCCCGCGACACGCTCGCGTGGCAGCGCGCGTCCGGCCACACCGTGAGTCGTTCCGGCCTCACCGCCGCCGAGGAGTTCGAGCTCGTCCGCATGTTCGAGGCCGAAGGTCACGGCTCGTTGAGGTAGGTGAGCACGGCGAGAACGCGGCGGTTGCTGCTGTCGTCGTCGACGATGCCGAGCTTGCCGAACAGCGAGGTGGTGTACTTGCTGATGGCGCTCTCGCTGAGGAAGAGCCGCCGCCCGATGGCCTGGTTGGACAGTCCCTCGGCCATGAGGCCGAGCACGGAGTGTTCGCGCTCGGTGAGCCGGTCGAGTCGCCGGGTCGAGGACCCGCTGGACAGGAGCTTGGCGATGACGGCCGGGTCCATGGCGGTGCCGCCGTCGGCGACGCGTTCCAGGGCGTCGATGAACTGGTCGGCGTCGAACACGCTCTCCTTGAGGAGATAGCCGACGCCGCCGGCGCCGTCGGCCAGGAGTTCGCGGGCATACAGCTGCTCGACGTGCTGGGAGCGGATCAGGACCGGCAGCCCGGGCAGCTCGCCGCGGGCGGCGAGAGCCGCCCGCAGGCCCTCGTCCGACTGGGTCGGGGGCATGCGGACGTCGATGATGGACACGTCCGGCCGCCACCTCCGCAAGACGTCATGCGGACGTCGATGATGGACACGTCCGGCCGCCACCTCCGCAGGGCGTCGAGCGTCTCGGGCCCGGTGGTGGCCGTCGCCACCACCTCATGTCCGTACGCCTGGAGGAGGCGGACCATCCGGCACACCGGGCGGGACAGGGCGAGCGTGCCGATGCACGCCCACAGGAGCGGCACGATCGACGACCACGGGTCTCCGCCCCACCACCACATCCACAGCGCCACGGCGACGGCCCACACGGCCGGGACCAGCATGGCGACGCCCACGACGGCGCACGCGCGCACGAACCCCACGCAGGCACTCGCCACCCACGACACCAGCTGTCTCATGATCTTCCCTTGTCGTCCGGTATGCGTGATGTGTCCACTGTGCACCGCGCGGGGCCTGGCCCCCGCCAGACCGGCTCCGAAGTGGGTCCGGCCCCACCCTTCCGTGTGGCCAGGCCGACACCGCGCCATCCACATCCCGATCCCGGCGACGCCGGCGACAGTGAAGCGTCGCGGCGTTCGAGGGGAATGTGGCCGTTGAGACATTGACCGGCTACGCGCCGTTACGTACGTTCAGGGGGCTCGTCGGCCGGCATCGCCAGGAGGCGGTCATGACTGCACGGTCCAGCACCACGTCGCCCTGGCCGGAGCTTCCGCCCGGCCCGCTCGGCGCCCCCTCGCCCGAACTGGCCCGCAGGCTCGCCGAGGCTCCGATGGAGCTCATCACCATGCCGAGCGGGGACCGGGTGCCCATGATCGTCAGGTACGAAGACGTCCGTGCCCTTCTCGCCTCGCCGGCCGGCAGCCGCAACCTGCGGGCACCCGGCCTTCCCCGGATGGTCAGCGGCACCGCCCTGGAGGACGACTCCTCGGCGCTGATCAACCAGGACCCGCCGGAGCACACCCGCTACCGCCGCATCCTGCAGGGCACCTTCACGCCCCGGCACATCGAGCGCTGGCGGCCTCGCGCGGCGGCGATCGCCGAGGAGCTGCTCGACGCGGCCGGCCAGGAGTTCGACGTGGTCACCGATTTCGCCCTGCCGCTGCCCGCGCGGGTGATCTGCGAGATGCTCGGCGTCCCGATGGACCGGTTCGAGCAGTTCCGCGGCTGGACGGAGACGTTCCTGTCCACCTCAGAGGCGAGCGCCGAGGCCCGGGGAGAGGGGTTCGCCGCGTTCATGGCGTACGCCGGCGAGCTGATCGCGGAGCACCGGGCCAGGCCGGGCGACGATCTCATCGACCTGCTCATCGAGGCCCGCGACGCGGGCGACAGGCTGAGCGAGGCGGAGCTGACCCACACGGTCTTCACGCTGATCATGGCCGGTCACGAGACCACCGCGTCGATCATCATCCGGGGCACGTTCCGGCTGCTGTGCCATCCCGAGCAGTACGCGCGCCTGGCGGCCCGGCCCGAGCTCGTGGAGCCGGCGGTGGAGGAGATCCTGCGCTGCGAGGGTCCCGGGGGGAACGGCCTGCTCCGGGTGCTCACCGAGGATGTCGAGCTGCCCAGCGGCGTGATCCCGAAGGGCTCCGTCGTCCTGCCCAACCCCACGGGCGCGAACCACGACCCGTCGGCCTTCGAGGACTCGCTGCGTTTCGACATCCAGAGGTTCGCCGGGACGGCGCCCTACCCGCACCTGGCGTTCGGCCATGGTCCCCATTACTGCCTGGGGGCGAACCTGGCCAGGATGGAGCTGCAGGAAGCCTTCCGCGCCCTGGTGACGCGGCTGCCCACCCTCCGCGCCCAGGAGGATCTGCCGACGCTCCGGTGGACCGACGACGGACTGATCCATCGCCCCCTCCGGCTCCCGGTCAAGGGCGGCTGAGACACGGCATGGCGCCCGGTGACGTAGCCGCGCCGGTCACGGCAGCAGCGTGGCTGCCTTGACCGTGTGCAGGTGGATCACGACGTCGAAGGACTCGCCGAGCGCGACCTTGGTCGCCTGCTCGGGTGACCAGAAGCCGCCGCCGATGATGCGGGTGAGGCGGGGCCGGGCGAGCCAGGCGCGGGCGGCAGGGGAGGCGGTGCGGGTGTCGAGGATGAAGTCCCGGTGGCGGACCTGGTCCAGGACGTACTCGTTGTAGTCCGAGCCGGCGGCCGCCACCGAGCCCTTGCAGGCCAGGGGCCGCTCGGCGGGGGTGGAGCCGTCCGGGCACTCGCCCTTGTCGACGGTGAAGTTGTAGCCGCCCTGGTCGAAGCTGGTGCCGACGGTGACGAAGCGGTCGCCCAGGCGCCTGCGCAGGACGCCGCCCATGGGGGCGGGCACGAACATGGTGTCGATCGGGGTGTAGCTGATGTGCGAGTTCAGCCCGGACATCTGGATCTTGTCGCCTGTCGTGGTGTTCCACCAGACGACGTTGTCGGCCAGCACGGTGTCGCGGTACTCCTGGGCCTGCCGGCGTCCGTCGGCGGTGGCCTGGTCGAAGGCGAAGTCGGTGAAGGTCTGTGACAGGGCGCGGGCGTGCTGCACCGCCCACCGGTACTCCTCGGCGTTCCCGCCGGAGCCCTGCTGCTGGAGGAGCTTCAGCGCCTGGGTGGCGCGCCGGGCGTGGTCCTGGCGGGTCCGCAGCGGCTGGGTCAGCGCCAGGCCCATGTACTCTCCGGCGTTCGGGGTCGTCGGCCGCAGCCCGTCGTACAGCTGGGTGAACTCGCCCAGCAGGCCGGGGTGGTACTGCTTGACGTAGTCCAGGACCTTGTCGAACAGGACGTCGCCGGGGTAGAGCAGGTCGGCGCCCATGAACTGGACCTTGGCCTGGTGGGCGGCGTTGTAGGAGCGCATCCAGGTGATGAGGGCGAGGAACTCGCGGTTGTCGAACAGCGCGTAGGGGCCGGTGACCTCGTCGTGCAGGATCTGCCGCGGGTCGCCCTTGCCGTGCAGGACGTAGTCGTTCAGCCGCACCCCGGTGCTCCAGCTCAGCTCCCGGGCGAAGGTGGTGAACCCCTTCTCGGTCACCAGGTAGCGGAACAGCCGGTGGTTGAGGGTGTAGAACTCCGCGGTGCTGTGCGTGGCCTCGCCGACCCCGACCACCTTCGCGCCCGCCACCATCGCACCGAACGCGTCCAGGTCCCGCAGTCCGCCTCGGGGAGAGGTGGAGGCGAGCGGCTTGGCCGAGGCGTCGAGGGCCGCCACGATGGCAGCCGGGTTGTCGGCGTCGGCGATCGCGGCGGGGCCGACGGCGGCGGTGAGGGCGAGGCCGAGGACCAGCGCGCCACCCAAGGTCTTGCTGTTCATGATGGTCTTCCGATACGTGAGTGGGTGTCGTTGACGGGCCTCAGCCTCGTCGGGAGCGCTGACAGCACGGGGACAGCCCACTGACGAACGAGTGTCCGGGCGTCAGGAGGTCGTGAGGATGACGAGTCGCTGGGTGGCCCGGGTCATCGCGACATAACGGTCGACCGCCCCCTCGATGCCTTCGCCGAACGCCTCCGGGTCGACGAGGACGACCAGGTCGAACTCCAGCCCCTTCGACAGCTCCGGGGTCAGCGACCGGACGCGGGACGTCGACCGGAACGTGGGATCGCCGATGACGCAGGCGATCCCTTCGGCATGGGCGGCGAGCCAGGTGTCGAGGATCGAGCTCAGCTCCGAGGCGGATCCGTGTACGACGGGGACGCCGCTGACGCGGATGGAGGTGGGCACGTTGGCGTCCGGGAGCACGGCCCGGATGACCGGCTCCGCCTCCGTCATGATCTCTTCCGGGGTCCGGTAGTTGATCGTCAGGGAGGCCAGGTCGATCCGGTCCAGCCCGATCCGCTTGAGCCGTTCCTGCCACGATTCCGTGAACCCGTGCCTCGCCTGGGCGCGGTCCCCGACGATGGTGAAGCTCCGGGACGGGCAGCGGAGCAGCAACATCTGCCACTCCGCGTCCGTCAGTTCCTGAGCCTCGTCCACGACGATGTGCGCGAACGGACCGGCGAGCAGGTCCGGTTCGGTGCGGAGCGGCGCGGCCTCGTCGACCAGGGCGTCCTGCATGTCTTGTACGCGCAGCATCGTCACCGCGCCTTCACCGTCGTCATCGGCCGCGAGCAGGTTGTCGATGACCTTGGCTCTCTCCTCGCGCTCGGCGGCGACGGAGGCGGCATGCCGGCGCTTGCGTCGCGACGCCTCCGGGTCGCCGAGCCGCTGCCGCGCCGCGTCCAGGATCGGCAGGTCGGACACCGTCCAGGCCTGGGCGTCCTCGCGCTGCAGCGCCCGGACCTCGTCGGGGCTGAGCCAGGGAGCGCACATCCGCAGGTAGGCGGGCACCGACCAGAGGTCTCCGACGAGGTCGGCCGCGTCGATCAGCGGCCACGCGCGGTTGAAGATCGTGAGCAGCTCCCTGTTCCGCAGCAGCGACTTGCGGAGCAGAGCGGCCGGGACTTCCTCGTCACTATCGTGCTTGTCCATCAGGATCGTGAGCAGTTCCTCCCAGATCTGGTCGCGCGCGTCGTTGTGCGGCGTACCGGGGTCCGGCGCCTCGAACGCCTCGGCCCAGTCGTCGACGCTCAGCCAGATGTCGGACCAGGGGGTCGTAACCGTCATCCCCTTGGTGGGCGGGTTCTCGTAGAACCTGACGGCCGGCTCGATCGCCTTCACCAGGTCCGCGGACGACTTCAGCCGGGCCACGTCCGGGTCGCTCTCGATCCCCGCCGCCGCGCCCTCGGCGACGAGATCCCGCAGGGTGCAGGTCTGCACGCCCTCCTCGCCGAGGCTGGGCAGGACGTCGGAGACGTAGTTCAGGTAGGGCTGGTGCGGGCCGACGAAGAGCACGCCGCCCCGGTGGTGACCGAGGCGAGGGTCGGAGTAGAGGAGGTAGGCGGACCGGTGCAGGGCGACGACCGTCTTGCCCGTACCCGGGCCGCCGTCGACGACGAGGGCGCCGCGGGAGCCCGCGCGGATGATGGCGTCCTGGTCGGCCTGGATGGTGCCGAGCACGTCCCGCATCCGGGCGGACCGGTTGCCGCCCAGGCTGGCGATGAAGGCGGACTGGTCGTCGAGCGCGGCGTGGCCCTCGAACCCGTCCGCGGTGAACACCTCGTCCCAGTAGTCGCTGATCCGGCCGCGGGTCCAGCGATACCTGCGGCGGCTGGTCAGACCCATCGGGTTGGCGTGGGTGGCTCCGAAGAACGGCTCAGCCGCGGGGGAGCGCCAGTCGAGCAGCAGCCGGCGACCCGCGCTGTCCGTGAGGCCGAGCCGTCCGATGTAGACGGGCTCGGGGTCGTCCGCGCCGACCATGTGTCCGAGGCACAGGTCCAGACCGAAGCGACGCAGGGCGCGCAGGCGAGCGGTCAGCCGGTGGATCTCCAGGTCCCGGTCCAACGCCTGCCGGCCCAGGCCGCCGGGTGCCCTGCGCTCGGCGTCGAGGCGGCCGGACAGGTCGGCGATCGACTGTTCGAGGCTCTCGGCGATGGCAGCGAAGTGCTGCTCATCGCCGGCGATCAAGGCCGGGTCGGCCTTGGGGGAGAGGTGGTCGGGAAGGTCGAACGCGCTGGTGGTCACGGAATTCACTTTCTTCAGCTCTGATGCAGCAGCTTGGCGGCCATCGTCGTTCCGTCGGTGCGGATCGTGCCGGCCACGGCGCTCGCTCGTGCGTGGGTCTCGGGGGACAGGGCCGTTCTGAGCGCGGCTGACAGGGACTCGGTGGTCGGCGTCGGGCCGTCGTGTGCCGCGCCGATGCCCAGCGCGGCCACCCGGCCGGCCCAGTACGGCTGGTCCGCCGCCTGGGGCACCACCACCTGCGGCGCGCCGGATCTCGCGGCCGTCGTCGTCGTGCCCGCGCCGCCATGATGCACGACGGCGGCCACCCGGCCGAACAGCGCCTGCTGGTTGACCTCGCCGACGACGAAGCAGTCGTCCCGGTCGTCGATCAGGGACAGGTCGGCCCAGCCGCGGGCCACGACCGCGCGGCGGCCCTGCGCGCGGACCGCCTCGATCGCCACCCGGGCGACGTCCGTCGACGCGCGCATGGGCATGCTGCCGAAGCCCACGTACACCGGTGGTGCGCCGGCCTCCAGGAACGCCAGCAGCTCGTCCGGGAGCGGGTTGGCGTCGGGCAGGATCCACGCGCCGGTCTGGACGACGTCGAGGTCCGGCGTCTCCAGCCACGGGTCCAGGACCGGGTCCGTCGCCAGCCACGGCCGGTCGCCGATCACGTAGTCGCGGACGTCGTCCACCGGTGGCAGGCCGATCGAGGCCCGGTTCGTGTTGAGCGCCGCCCCGAACAGCGTGTTGATGCTCTGGGCGTCCATCTCCCACAGCACCCGGTTGTCGGTCACGCCCGGCGGGAACGGCCGGCCCGGATACGCCAGCGGCGGGTGGTGCGGTGACGGCAGGGTGAGCTGCTGGAAGGTCACGGACACGGAGCGGATGCCCAGTTTCTCGGCCACCGACAGCGCGCCGGCCGCGGCCGGCATCAGGCCGGTCGCCACCACCGCGTCGCATCCCTCGGCCGCCGCGGTGACCGCGGGGAACAGGTCGGCGATCAACTCGGCCGCGCGCGCGGGCAGGCTCGCCGCCGACGGGGGTGTCGCCGCGGTCGTCAGCGTGCGCGCCGACCGGCCGACCGGCACCAAGGGCACGTCGACGCCGGCCAACCGCTGCGCGAACTCCTCGTCCGGCGGCGCGCACACCCGCACCTCCGCGCCGAGTTCGCGCAACCGCACCGCGAGTCCCACCACCGGTTCGACGTCTCCGCGCGATCCGTACGTCGACAACAACACCCGCATTCCGCGTCCCCCATTTCCGCAGGCTGTGGCCTCGGTCAGCGATTGTGCGGCATGACCGGGGTCTTGCCGCAAGCCCCTCGGTGCGCTATACGTTGAGAGTGGAAAGGCGCGGGCATTCCCCTTTCCTTCTTCCGGAGTTTTCCTCACCTGGCCGATGTGGGCGTTCGTGCTGGCCCAGGCCCCGGCGGTGCTCCCTGGGACTTCTGACGAGCGAGCTTGGCGATTGACAAAGGCGGCGGCGTACGGCATCCTGGAAATGCGACCGGAATGATGGGTCTGCGTGAGCGTGGACAAATTCAATTTGAGCGGGTACGCTCATGCCTCCACGCTCCCTTTTTGGCGACCCGCTCCGCTCGCTCACGTTGCGAGGTTGTCTGGCGTGCGTGTAGTCAGTCCGCCGCGAGCCCTCGGAAGGACATCTGTTGGCAGCCTCGCGCAACGCCTCCGCCG
>NZ_JBEXDT010000065.1:0-56664 GCF_040605905.1 Nonomuraea sp. NPDC005501
GCAGCTGCGCGACGCCGGCGACCTCAGCTACGTCCAGTTCCAGCTCCTGGCCACACTCGGGGCGCGAGGGCCATCGCCCGCGCCGCGGCCGACAGCGGCGCCGACGGGCTGCTGGTCATGCCGCCCTACCTCGTCACCGCGCCGCCCGGCGGCCTGGTCCGCTACGTGCGCGAGGTGACGGAGGCCGCCGGGCTGCCGGCCGTCGTCTACCAGCGCGGCACCGCCCGTTTCTCCCCGGCCGCGGTCGCCGAGCTGGCGGAGCTGCCGCAGGTGATCGGCTTCAAGGACGGGCTGGGCGACTTCGACCTGCTCCAGCGCATCATCCTGACCGTGCGCCGCACCACGGACCGGGAGTTCACCTTCTTCAACGGCCTGCCCACGGCGGAGCTCACCGTGCCGGCCTACCGGGGGCTCGGGGTCACGCTGTACTCCAGCGCCGTGTTCGCGTTCGCCCCGGAGATCGCGCTGGCCTTCCACGACGCCGTGACGGGCGGGGACGAGGAGCGGGCGCGGCTGCTGCTGACCGACTTCTACCTGCCGCTGGTGGAGCTGCGCGACCTGGTGCCCGGCTACGCCGTGTCGCTGGTCAAGGCCGGGGTGCGGCTGCGCGGGCTGGACGTGGGCGGGGTGCGGGCGCCGCTGGTGGACCCGCTGCCCGAGCATGTGGAGCGGCTGGAGAAGATCCTGGCGGCCGGCCTGGAGGTCGCCGGAGCCTGACCGTCCCCTGATCGTCCCCGCCTCGTCGAGCGCCTCCCGGTGACCGGGGGGCGCTCGCTCGCGTCTCCGGCCGGGTTTCGGACATCTCACGCAACACTATTGACATATCCATAAAACCGACTCTAGGTTTTGCGAAACGTTTCGCGCGAAACGTTTCGACACCCGCAGCCAAGGGCCGGAGCAGCATGACTTCCCTACGTGACGTGGCGGAACGGGCGCAGGTCGCCATCAGTACCGTCTCCGCCGCGCTCAACGGCACCCGGCCGGTCGCGGCCGAGACCAGGCGCCGGATCGAGCGGGCCGCGGCCGAGCTCGGCTACCGGCCCAACCTGCTGGCCCGCGGCCTGGTGAGCAAGCGCACCCAGATCCTGGCGCTGCTGTTCCCCGCCCCGCACAGCGGTTTCGGCCTGACCGAGATGCAGTTCGCCACCGGCGCCGCCGAGGCCGCCGCCGAGCAGGGCTACCACCTGCTGCTCTCGCCCGAGAACAGCGACCCCGTCCAGGAGCTGCGGCACTTCACCGGGCTCGGCCTCATCGACGGCGCGCTGCTCATGGAGGTGCGGCTGGACGACGAGCGGCCCGACTTCCTCGCGCAGGCCGGCATCCCGTTCAGCATGATAGGACGCACCCGCGACCCCGAGGCGATCAGCTACGCCGACATCGACTTCGCCCGCACCGCCGAGGAGGCCGTGGCGCACCTGGCGGAGCTCGGGCACCGCTCGTTCGCCTTCTTCAACCACTCGCCCGGCGCCTACTCCACCCAGTACGGCCCCACCATCCGCACCGGCGAGGAGTTCGCCGCCGCCGCCGGACGGGCCGGCCTGGGCTACGTCGACGCGTTCCGCGCCGGCACCGCCGACGAAGGGCGCGCGGCGTTCGAGCGGCTGCTCGACCGGCACCCCGAGGTCACCGCGCTGGCCGTGATGAGCGACCACGCGGCGGTCGGAGTGATCGCCGCCGTCGCGGCCCGCGGCTGGTCGATCCCGCGCGACCTGACCCTGATGCTGGTGCTCTCCTCGGCCCGGGTCGCGGAGATGTACCACCCCCGCCTCACCACGCTGGAGCCGCCCAGCTCCGAGCTGGGCCGGCTGGGCGCCCGCATGCTCATCGACCGGCTGCGCGGCGACGACACTCCCCAGCATCACCTCGTGCCCTGCCGGCTGATGACCGGCGACAGCTCGGGGCCGCCCCGGCCCCTGTCCGCGAGCCGTACCACCAGCGAGAAGGGAGCATGAGGATGGCGGGACCGCTGGGCACGCACACCCTCACCGCCGGGCGCGGCCTGCTCTTCGGCGGCGACTACAACCCCGAGCAGTGGCCCGAGCACGTCTGGGAGGAGGACGTCGAGCTGATGCGGGCGGCCGGGGTCAACCTGGTCACCGTCGGCGTGTTCAGCTGGGCGCGCATCGAGCCCGAGCCCGGCGCGCGGGACTTCGGCTGGCTGGACCGGGTGCTCGGCCTGCTCGCCGACGCCGGCATCGCCGTGGACCTGGCCACCCCCACCGCCTCGCCGCCGCCGTGGCTGGGCCACCGCTGGCCCGGGACGCTGCCGGTCGACGAGTCGGGGCACCGGCTCTGGTACGGCGCCCGCAACCAGTTCTGCCCCTCCTCCCCCGTCTACCGCGAGCGGGCCCTGGCCCTCGTCACCGACCTCGCCGACCGCTACGCCGGCCACCCGGCGCTCGCCCTGTGGCACGTCGGCAACGAGTACGGCCAGATCTGCCACTGCGACGACTCCGCCGCTGCCTTCCGGGCCTGGCTGCGCGAGCGCCACGGCGACCTCGACGGCCTCAACGAGGCGTGGGGCACCACGTTCTGGAGCCAGCGCTACAGCGACTGGGCCGAGGTCGTCCCGCCGCGCCGCGCGCCGTACCTGATCAACCCCACGCAGAAGCTCGACTGGGCGAGGTTCTGCTCCGACGCGCTGCTGGAGCACTACCGCGCCGAGCGCGACGTCCTGCGCGAGCGCACCCCCGGCGTGCCGGTCACGACGAACTTCATGGGCCTGTTCAAGCCGGTGGACTACTGGCAGTGGGCGCCCGAGGAGGACATCGTCTCCAACGACTGGTACCCGGACCCGGCCGACCCGCTGTTCCCGGTGCGCTCCGCGCTCACCCACGACCTGACCCGCTCACTCGGCGGCGGCCGGCCCTGGCTGCTGCTGGAGCAGGCCACCACGGCGGTCAACTGGCGCCCGCACAACCTGCCCAAGCCCGCCGGCCAGCTCAGGCTGGAGTCGCTGCAGGCCGTGGCGCGCGGTTCGGACGGGTCGTGCTACTTCCAGTGGCGGGCCTCCCGCTTCGGCGCCGAGCGCTTCCACGCCGCGATGCTGCCCCACGCCGGCCCCGACACCCGGCTGCACGCCGAGGTGCGGGCGCACGGCGCGGAGCTGCGCCGGCTCTCCGAGGTGGCGGGGCAGCCGGTGCCGGCGCGGGTCGCCGTCGTGCACGACTGGCCGAGTTGGTGGGCGCTGGAGGAGGCCGGCCGGCCCAGCGACCGGCTCACTGTGCCCGACCAGCTCCTGAGCTTCTACCGGCCGCTGTGGGAGCGCGGGGTGGCGGTGGACCTGGTGCCGCCGTCGGCCGACCTGTCCGGCTACGCCCTCACCGTGGTGCCGAACCTCTACCTGGTGAGCGACGAGGACGCCGCGGCGCTGACCGCGTACGTCCGCGACGGCGGCGTGCTCGTCGTCGGCCCCTTCTCCGGCGTCACCGACCCGAACGGGCACATCCGCACCGGCCGGTTCCCCGCGCCGCTGCGGGACGTGCTCGGCGCCTCCGGCGAGGAGTGGCTGCCCGCCCCCGAGGACCGGCCCGTGCGCTGCGCGTGGGCGGACGGCACCCCGTTCGACGCCCGCACCTGGACCGAGCTGCTGCGGGCCGAGGGGGCCGAGCCGGTCGCCGTCTTCACCGAGGGCGACCTCGCCGGCCGCCCCGCGGTGCTGCGGCACCGCACCGGCGCCGGCACCGCCTGGTACGTGGCCACCCTGCCCGAGCACGACGCCCTGGCCGAGCTGACCGGCCGGGCGCTGGCCGACGCGGGCGTGTCCGGCGCGCTGGCCGGGCCGCCGCCCCCCGGCGTCGAGGCGGTCCGCCGGGGGCCCGTCCTGTTCCTGCTCAACCACGGCACACGGGAGGCCCGCGTGCCCGTCACCGAGGCCGCCGAGGACCTGCTGACCGGGTCCCGCGCCGACGGCACGGTGACGCTCGCCCCGCGCGCCGTCGTCGCGCTGCGCCCCCTCGCCTGACTCCTCCGGCTTTCTCGCGGCCCTCGAATCCCCACCTAGGAGAACCCCATGCGCAGAAGAACCTTCCTCACAGCGTCCGCCGCCTCCGCCGCGGCCCTGCTCCTGTCCGCCTGCGGCGCCGACGACTCGACGTCCGGGGAAGGTGACCAGGCCGCCCCGTCCCCGATCGCCGGCGACGAGAACGCCCCCGCCACGATCGTCTTCTGGAGCTGGGCCGAGAACATCCAGAAGGTCGTCGACCTCTGGAACAGCAAGAACCCCACCCAGCAGGTCAAGCTCAGCGGCCAGGCCGCCAGCGACGAGCTGATCGCCAAGTTCCTCACCGCGGTCAAGGCCGGGAACGCCCCCGACGTCCTGCAGGCGGAGTACCAGTCGCTGCCGACGCTCATCACCAACAACGCCCTGCAGGACCTGACCAGCGCGATCGCGCCCATCAAGTCCTCCTTCCCGCAGGGCACCTGGGACCTGACCTCCTTCGGCGGCGCCACCTACGCCGTGCCCCAGGACGTCGGCCCCATGATGCTGTTCTACCGGGCCGACATCTTCGAGAAGATGGGCCTGAAGGTGCCCACGACGTGGGAGGAGTTCGGCGCGCTCGCCGAGACGGTCCGCTCGAAGGACCCCAAGCGCTATCTCACCACGTTCTCGCCCGGCGACGCCGGCTGGCTGGCCGGCTTCGCCCAGCAGGCCGGCGCCAACTGGTGGGCCAACGAGAACGGCTCCTGGAAGGTCGCCGTGAACGACCCCGCGACCCAGAAGATGCTCGGCTTCTGGGGGCAGCTCGTCAACTCCGGCGCGATCCTCGGCGACCCGATGTACACCCCGCAGTGGAACAGCCAGATGAACGACGGCACCATCATCGCCTGGCCGAGCGCGGTGTGGGGCGCGGGCGTCCTCGCCGGCGTCGCCCCCTCCAGCAAGGGCAAGTGGCGGATGGCGCCGCTGCCGCAGTGGAGCGCGGGTGAGCAGGTCACCGGGTTCTGGGGCGGCTCGTCCACCGCGATCAGCGCCACCTCCAAGCAGAAGCCGCAGGCCGCGAAGTTCGCCCGGTGGATCAGCAGCGACCCCGAGGCGCTGAAGGTGCTCATCGAGATCGGCCTCTACCCCTCGGCCCTCGCCGGGCAGAGCATGCTCGACGTCGCCCCCGACTTCATGAGCGAGCAGGCGGACTACTACAAGTCGGCCGCCGAGATCGCGAAGACCGCGCGCGGGTTCAGCAGCTGGGGCCCGAACACCAACGTCACCTACGGCGCGTTCGAGAACCTGATGCCCAAGGCGGTGCGCGGCAAGTCCGACTTCGCGGCCGTGGCCACGCAGGTGCAGCAGCAGAGCGTCGCGGACCTGAAGAAGCAGGGCTACCAGGTCGTCGGCGGCTGAGACGACCCATGAGCACAGTCAACGACACCACCCCACGCCCCCGCGCCGGCCGCCGGCGCGGGCCGCTCGCCGCCCCCTACCTGATGACGGCCCCCGCCGTCCTCCTGTTCGTCGTCTTCATCCTGGTGCCGATCGGGTACGCGGTCTGGCTGAGCCTGCACGCCATGCGGGTGCGGGGCGCCGGCCTCGGCATCCGCGCCGAGGTGTTCACCGGCCTGGAGAACTACCTGGACGCGGTCCGGGACTCCGCGCTGGGCTCGGCGCTGCAGCACATGCTCGGCTACGGCCTGATCATGGTGCCGGCCACGATGGGCCTGGCCCTGCTGTTCGCCCTGCTGCTCGACGCCCCGAGGGTCGGGGGCAAGCGCGCCTCGCGGATCACGATCTTCCTGCCGTACGCGGTGCCGGGCGTCATCGCCAGCCTGCTGTGGGGGTTCATGTACCTCCCGGCGGTCAGCCCGATCCACGCCGCGCTGAAGGCCGCCGGCCTGCCGGTCCCGGACTTCTTCGGCGACGTGTCGATCTTCTTCTCGATCGCCAACATCGCCGTCTGGGGCTCGGTCGGCTTCAACATGGTGGTCCTCTACACCACCCTGCGGGCCATCCCCAAGGAGCTGTACGAGGCCGCCCGCCTCGACGGCGCCGCCGAGTGGCAGATCGCCCTTCGGATCAAGGTGCCGCTGCTGCGCCCCTCGCTGATCATGACCTCGGTCTTCACCCTGATCGGCATGCTCCAGGTCTTCAGCGAGCCCGCCACGCTGCGGCCCATGACCAACACCATCACACAGGACTGGGTGCCGCTGATGCGCATCTACCAGCAGGCGTTCGTCGACAACGACATCTACCTGGGAGCCGCCAGCTCGGTGCTGCTGGCCGGGGCGACCGTGCTGCTGTCGCTGGCCGCGCTCGCCGTCTTCCGGCTCCGTGGCGCGGGGAGCGGCCGATGAGCGGGCGAGGGAGCGCCGCCGCGCCCGGTGGGCGGGGCGCCCGCGCGAAGATCCTGCCCACGTTCCTGCTGCTGCTCGGCGGGCTGTACGCCGTCCTGCCGCTGCTGTGGGTGCTGTTCGCGGCCACCAAGGGTCCCGAGGAGCTGTTCACCACCTTCTCCGGCTGGCCCAGCTTCAACGGCGGCTTCACCGGCAACGTGTCCGCCCTCAGCGACTACGGCGACGGCCGGTTCTGGCTGTGGATGCTCAACAGCCTCATCTACGCCGGCGGCGGGGCGTTCCTGACGGTCGTGGTGTCCGCCGCGGCCGGCTACGCGCTGGCCAAGTACCGCTTCGCCGGGCAGCGGCTCATCTTCGGCGCCCTGCTGGCGGGCGTGCTGGTCCCCCAGATCACCCTGGCCATCCCGCAGTACCTGCTGCTGTCGGAGGTCAACATGGTCGGCTCGTACTGGTCGGTCATCCTGCCCAGCGTGATCAGCCCGTACAGCATCTACCTGTGCCGGATCTACGCGGCCACCGCGGTGCCCGACGAGATCCTGGAGGCGGGCCGGGTCGACGGGTCCAGCGAGTTCCGGCTGCTGTGGTCGGTCGCGATGCCGATCATGACGCCGGGGCTGGTCACCGTCTTCCTGCTCCAGTTCATCGGCATCTGGAACAACTTCCTGCTGCCGTACATCATGCTGGCCGACGACAACCGGTTCCCGCTCACCGTCGGGCTCTACTCGCTGCTCAACCGCGGCGCCTCGCAGCCCGCCCTGTACAGCCTGGTGATCACCGGCTCGCTGCTGTCCATCGTGCCGATCATCGCGCTGTTCCTCTTCCTCCAGCGCTTCTGGCGCCTCGACCTCGTGGCTGACGCCGGCCCGACCCCACCCTCACCCAAGCCCCCCTCACGGAACGGAAGGGCATGAAGTTCAAAGACGGCTACTGGCGGATGCGTCCCGGGGTGCGGGGCGAGTACGCCACCGCGGCCCACGACGTGACGGCGGACGCCGCCGCGCTGCGGGTGCTGGCCCCCACGCGGCCCATCACCCGACGCGGCAACACCATCGACGGCCCCGTCCTGACCGTGGACGTGTCGTCGCCGATGGCGGAGGTGATCCGCGTCCGCGTGGTGCACTTCGCCGGCTCGGTCCCGGACGCGCCCGCCTTCGACGTACGCGAGGACCCTGACGCCCCTCCGGTGCGCGTCAGCGTCGACGGCGACGAGGCGAGCCTGGCCAGCGGCTCCCTGGAGGTCCGGCTGCGCCGCGACACCCCGTGGGACATGACCTTCACCGCGGGCGGGCGCGAGCTGACCCGCAGCGGCGCCAAGTGCCTCGGCGTCATGACCGACCCGGACGACCGGCACTTCATGGTCGAGCAGCTCCGCCTCAGCGCCAGCGAGCTGGTCTACGGGCTCGGCGAGCGGTTCGGTGCGCTCACGCGCAACGGGCAGACCGTCGACGTCTGGAACGAGGACGGCGGCACCAGCAGCGAGATCGCCTACAAGAACATCCCATTCTACCTGAGCAACCGCGGCTACGGCGTCTTCGTCAACCACCCCGGCCGGGTCTCCTTCGAGGTCGGCTCCGAGACCGTCTCGCGCGTGCAGTTCAGCGTCGAGGGCCACGACCTGGAGTACCTCGTCATCCACGGCCCCACCCCGGCCGACATCCTGCGCCGCTACACCGCGCTCACCGGCCGCCCGGCGCTCCCCCCGGCCTGGTCGTTCGGCCTGTGGCTGTCCACCTCGTTCACCACCGACTACGACGAGGCCACCGTCTCGTCGTTCGTCGACGGCATGGCCGAGCGGAACCTGCCGCTGAGCGTGTTCCACTTCGACTGCTTCTGGATGCGGCAGTACCGCTGGTGCGACTTCGTCTGGGACCCGGACGTGTTCCCCGACCCGGAGGGCATGCTGCGCCGGCTCAAGGAGCGCGGCCTGAAGATCAGCCTGTGGCTCAACCCGTACATCGGGCAGGCGTCGGCGCTGTTCGAGGAGGGGAGGAAGGGCGGTTACCTGCTGCGCCGCCCCGACGGCCGGGTGTGGCAGGACGACCACTGGCAGGCGGGGAGGGCGCTGGTGGACTTCACCGCTCCCGGTGCCCGCGAGTGGTTCGCCGGCAAGCTGCGCGCGCTGCTCGACATGGGGGCGGACGCGTTCAAGACCGACTTCGGCGAGCGCGTGCCCACGGACGTGGCCTGGGCCGACGGCTCCGACCCCGAGCGGATGCACAACTACTACAGCCTCATCTACAACCAGACCGTCCACGACGTGCTGGCCGAGCGCAACGGGGCGGCCGAGGCCGTGCTGTTCGCGCGCTCGGCGACCGTCGGCGGGCAGCGGCTGCCCGTCCACTGGGGCGGCGACTGCGAGTCGACGTTCGAGGCGATGGCCGAGAGCCTGCGCGGCGGCCTCTCGCTGGGCATGGCCGGGTTCGGCTTCTGGAGCCACGACATCGGCGGCTTCGAGGGACGGCCCGACCCTGCGGTCTTCAAGCGGTGGATCGCCTTCGGCCTGCTGTCCTCGCACAGCCGGCTGCACGGCAGCGGCTCCTACCGGGTGCCGTGGCTGTTCGACGAGGAGTCGGTCGACGTGCTGCGCTCCTTCACCGAGCTGAAGCACCGCCTCATGCCCTACCTGTACGGCGCGGCGGTCCAGGCCTCCAGCGAGGGCATGCCGGTGATGCGGGCCATGCAGCTGGAGTTCCCGGACGACCGGGCATGCGACTACCTCGACGCCCAGTACATGCTCGGTCCCGACCTGCTCGTCGCCCCGGTGTTCTCCGCCGAGGGCGAGGTGTCCTACTACGTCCCGGCCGGCACCTGGACCAGGCTGCTGGACGGCACCACCGTGGAAGGGCCCGGCTGGCGGACCGAGCGGCACGGGTTCGACAGCCTGCCGCTGCTGGTGCGTCCCGGGGCCGTCGTGCCGACGGGCGCCCGCTCGGACCGCCCCGACTACGACTACGCCGACGGCGTCACGCTGAACGTCCACGGGCTGGCCGACGGCGAGCGCCGCACGGTCACGGTCCCGACCACGGAGGGCGGCGTCGGGGCGGTGTTCGAGGTGTCGCGCAGCGGTGACCGCCTCCACGCGGCCCGCCTGGAGGGCGCCCCGGCCCCCTGGCACCTGTCCGTCCCCTCCGGCGCCCGCGCCTCCGCCGACGCCGCGACCGGCGAGCTCCAGATCGTCCTCGACTCCCCCGACTCCAAGGAGTGAATCCCTCCATGACGACCACCCCCGCCCGGGCCTTCCCCGAGAGCTTCCTGTGGGGCACGGCCACCGCCGCCTACCAGGTGGAGGGCGCCGCCGCCGAGGACGGCCGCGGACCGTCGATCTGGGACACCTTCTCCCACACCCCCGGCCTCGTGGACGGCGGCGACACCGGCGACGTGGCCTGCGACCACTACCACCGGCTGGAGGAGGACCTCGACATCCTCGCCGAGCTGGGCGTCGGTGCCTACCGGTTCTCCATCTCCTGGCCCCGGGTGCTGCCCGGCGGCGGCGACCGGCTCAACCAGCCCGGCCTCGACTTCTACTCCAGGCTCGTGGACGGGCTGCTGGCGCGCGACATCGCCCCGGTCGCCACGCTCTACCACTGGGACCTGCCGCAGGAGCTGGAGGACGCCGGCGGCTGGCCGCACCGCGACACCGCGCTGCGGTTCGCCGAGTACGCCCGCCGGATGGGCGAGACCCTCGGCGACCGGGTCCACACCTGGATCACGCTGAACGAGCCGTGGTGCTCGGCCTACCTCGGCTACGCCTCCGGCGTGCACGCGCCGGGCCGTACCGACCCGGCGGCGGCGCTGGCCGCCGTCCACCACCTCAACCTCGGGCACGGGCTCGCCGTCCAGGCCCTGCGCGCCACCGCCGCCCCGGCGGCGCAGGTCGCCGTCACGCTCAACCTGCACCACGTACGGGGAGTCTCCGAGCGCGACGCCGGCGCGGTGCGGCGCGCCGACGCGCTGGCCAACGGCGCCTTCCTCGGGCCGATGCTCGACGGCGCCTACCCGCGCGACCTCATCGAGGCCACGTCCTCCGTCACCGACTGGGCGTTCGTCCGCGACGGCGACGAGGCCACCGCCTGCCAGCCGCTGGACCTGCTGGGGGTCAACTACTACAACCCCGTGCTGGTACGCCAGTGGGACGGGGCCACGCCCAGGGAGACGGCCGACGGGCACGCCGACGGCTCCGCCTCGCCGTGGATCGCCTGCGAGGACGTCGAGTTCGTCCAGCAGCCGGGACCGTACACCGAGATGGGCTGGAACATCGACGAGACCGGCCTGACCGAGCTGCTGCTGCGGCTGCGCGACGAGTACCCGGCGCTGCCGTTGATGATCACCGAGAACGGGGCGGCGTTCGCCGACGTCCTCGACGCCGACGGCCGTGTCCGGGACGAGCGGCGCGTCGACTACCTGCGTCGTCACCTGACGGCCGTCGCCGACGCCATCGACGCCGGGGCGGACGTGCGGGGCTACTTCGTGTGGTCGCTGATGGACAACTTCGAGTGGGCCCGGGGGTACGCCAAGCGGTTCGGCATCGTGTACGTGGACCGGGAGACGCTGGAGCGGACGTGGAAGGACAGCGCCCACTGGTTCCGCGAGGCCGTCGCCACCGGGGCCGTACCCACCTCCTGACGCCTGGTGACACGAACGCCCGCCGTGGCCGCGCCCAGGAGGCCGGCCACGGCGGGAGCCGTTCGGAACAGGTCAGACGGCGCCTTCGGAACAGGTCAGACGGCGCCTTAGGAACAGGTCAGACGGTGAGAGTGCCGTCGACGCGGCGCGGGATGCCGAGCGGGTTGCCGTCCTTCAGCTCGTCGGGCAGCAGCTCCGCCGGCCAGTCCTGGTACGCGGTGGGGGCGAGCCACCGGTCGATGGCCGTCGCGCCGACCGAGGTGTGCGCGGACACGGTGGTGGAGGGCCAGGGGCCGCCGTGATGCATCGCCCAGCACACGGCCACCCCGGTGGGCCAGCCGTTCCAGATGAGCCGGCCGGCCTTGCGCGACAGCACCTCGGCCACCTCGCCGGCCTCGCCCGGGCGGGTGGAGTGGATGGTGGCCGTCAGCGAGCCCTCCAGCCGCTCCAGCACCGGCCGCAGGTCCGCGGCGTCCCGGTAGGTGATGACGATCGAGGCGGGGCCGAAGCACTCGTCCGCGATGTGCGGCAGGCCATCGGCGAACGACTCCAGGTCCGTGGTGAACACCTTCGGCGTGACCGCCCAGCTGCCCTCCCCCGGCTTGCCCTCGGCCAGCAGGGTCAGCGCGCCGAGCCGCTCCAGGCTGCCCAGGTAGCCGTCACGGATGCGCTCGGCCAGCATCGGCCCGCCGGTGGTGCCCTCGACGGCGGCGGCCAGCGCCTTGCGCAGCTCGTCGTCGTCCGGGACGAACATCAGGCCGGGGTTGGTGCAGAACTGTCCCACGCCGAGCGTGAGGGAGGCGGCGAAGCCGGTCGCGACCTCGGCGGCGGGGGCCGACGGCAGCACGACGACGGGGTTGACGCTGCCCAGCTCGCCGAAGAACGGGATCGGGACCTCGCGCTCGTCGATGAGCGCCTGGATGGCCTTGCCGCCCGCGACGGAGCCGGTGAACCCGGCCGCCACGACGAGGGGGTGCTGGACGAGGTCCTTGCCGGCCTGCATGCCCTGCACCAGGCCGAGCAGGCCGGGGTTCGGCAGGGCGTCGCGCACGATGGCGGCGACGCGCTCGGAGGTGCCGGGGTGGCCGGGGTGGGCCTTGACCACGACCGGGCAGCCGGCGGCCAGCGCCGAGGCGGTGTCGCCGCCCGCGACGGAGAAGGCGAAGGGGAAGTTGCTGGCCGAGAACACGGCGACGACCCCGGGCAGCGCGCGCTTGACGCGGCGCACGTCGGGCCGGGGCGGGGCGGCCGACGGGTCGGCGTGATCGATGATCGCGTCGAGATGGCCGCCGTCCCTGACGACCTGGGCGAACAGCCGGAACTGGCCGGCCGCGCGGGCCACCTCGCCACGCAGCCGTACCTCGCCGAGGGCGGTCTCCTGGTCGGCGATCCGCCACAGCTCGTCCACGTGGGCGGCCAGCGCGTCGGCGACGGCCTCCAGCACGAGCGCCCGCTCCTCCGCCGGAGTGGCGCGCCACGCCTGGCCGGCGGCCGCCGCGGCGGAGACGATCATGTCGACTCCGGCGGCGTCGGTCTCCGGCAGCGCGGCGCCCACGGTCTCACCGGTCCTGGGATCGTATCCGTGAATCATGGATTGGCCCTTCGCAGTCTTGACACTCTCTGAGGTCGATTCTTACAGTTGCGGCACCTGTCCACAAATCTGGCAGTTGTTCACATATATGGACGGCGGCATTTATGCTCATCCGGGATGTCCAGGTCACACCCGTCGCGTTCCGCGACCCGCCCCTCCTCAACGCCGCCGGCGTCCACGAGCCGTGGGCGCTGCGGACCGTCGTCGAGGTCGTCACCGACGAGGGCCTGAGCGGGCTGGGAGAGACGTACGGAGACCTCGCTCACCTCACCAAGGTACGTGAGTGCGCCGAGGCCATCGTCGGGCTGGACGTGCACGCCGCCCACGAGATGTACGCCCGGATCGCCTCCGTCGTCGGCGACGTGGTCAGCGACCTGCACGGGCTGACCGGGGTCTCCACCAAGGAGAAGAGCGTCGACCGGGTGTTCGCGGCGTTCGAGGTGGCCTGCCTGGACATCCGCGGCAAGGCCGCCGGGGTGCCCGTCGTGGACCTGCTCGGCGGGCGCGTGCGCGACGCCGTGCCGTACAGCGCCTACCTGTTCTACAAGTGGGCCGGCCACCCCGGCGCCGAGCCCGACCGCTTCGGCGAGGCGCTCGACCCGGCCGGGATCGTCGCGCAGGCGGCGCTGCTCATCAAGGAGTACGGCTTCACCTCCATCAAGCTCAAGGGCGGCGTCATGCCGCCCGAGGAGGAGGTGGCGGCCATCGAGGCGCTGCATGCGGCCTTCCCCGACCTGCCGCTCCGCCTCGACCCGAACACCGCCTGGACCGTGGAGACCTCCATCCGCGTCGGCCGCGCCCTGGAGGGCAAGCTCCAGTACCTGGAGGACCCCACTCCGGACATCTCCGGCATGGCGGCGGTCGCTCCCGAGGTGCCCATGCCGCTGGCCACCAACATGTGCGTCGTCACCCCGGAGCACCTGCCGCCCGCCATCGCGCAGGACGCCGTCAAGGTGCTCCTCCTCGACCACCACTACTGGGGCGGGCTGGTGCGCTCCTCGCAGATCGCCGCGCTGTGCGGCACGTTCGGGCTGGAGCTGTCCATGCACTCCAACTCCCACCTCGGCATCAGCCTGGCCGCCATGACCCACCTGGCCGCCGCCACCCCGAACCTCACCTACGCCTGCGACACGCACACGCCGTGGCAGGACGGCCAGGACGTGGTCGCGCCCGGCAGCCTGCGCTTCACCGACGGGGCGGTCCCCGTGCCGTCCGGCCCCGGCCTGGGCGTCGAGCTCGACCGCGACGCCCTGGCCGTGATGCACGAGCAGTACCTGAAGTGCGGGATCACCTTCCGCGACGACCAGGGGTACATGAGGCGCTTCGAGCCTGCCTTCACCACGAGGAAAGCATCCTGGTGAACGCCTTTGCCGGCAAGCCCCTCCCGCCCGGTGGGGTCGCCTCCATGAACGCCCGCCCCCGCCACGCGGACGACGTCCCCCCGAACACCCACCCCGCAGACTCCCCTTGCCGGAAACCCACCTCGGCCACCAGGAGCAGCTCCTGATGAACGTCGCCTACGCCTACCCCTGGGACATCGTCGGTGACCCGGCGGCGCCGGAGCGGCTGGCCGCGCTGGGCGTGGAGGCCGTCGCGCTGGCCGCCAGCTACCACGCCACCCGCGCCGCCACGCCGTACCACCCGGCCCACCGCGTCCTCGACGTGCCGCACGCCGCGTTCTACCTGCCCGTACGGCCCTCCGCGTGGGGCCGCCTGGTGCCGAAGTCACCGTCGTGGACGACGCCCGACGCGTACCTCCAGGCCGGCGACGCCCTACGCGCCGCCGGTCTGAAGGTCCACGCCTGGACCGTCCTCACGCACAACTCGGTCCTCGGCCGGGAGCACCCCGACCTGGTGGTGCGCAACGCCTTCGGCGACCCGTACCCGCACGCGCTCTGCCCGGCCTTCGACGACGTCGTGGAGTACTGCGAGCGGCTGGTCCGGGAGATCCTCACGGTGGGACGGCCGGACGCGCTGATCCTGGAGTCGTGCGGGCCGATGGGGTTCGGCCACCAGAGCATCCACGAGAAGACCGCGGGGGCCGACTGGGACTCGGTGGACAGCGACCTGCTGTCGCTCTGCTTCTGCCGCGCCTGCGCCGACCGCTACCCGGCGGGCACACGCGACCACGTGAAGGCCGCCATCGACCGCTACCCGGCAGACGCACGCGACCACGTGGCCGCCATCGACCGCTCCCCCACCCCCGGAACGCGTGCCCACCAGACGTCGACCGCGAGCACCCCCACCTTCACCTCCGTGGAGGAGGCCCTCGGGACCCTGGCGGACGAGGTGCGGGCCGTGCGCGTCGACCTGTCGGCCTCACTCCGGCGCACTCTCGTCGCCGCGGCCCGGGACACGGCCCCGGACGTCCCGATCACCATCCACGCCAACCCGGACCCGTGGGCCACGGCCGCCTTCGCCGCCCTTCCCGAGGGTGAGCCGGGAGCGGACGTGCTGGTGGCCAACTGCTGGGGCGACCCGGCCACGGACACGGCCCGCCTCGCCCGTCTCGTCGAACTGTGCCGCCCCGGCCAGCGCGTCGGAGCCTACGTCCTCGGTCTCCCCCCACGCCCGGCAGACCCGGAGGCCCAGGCAGACCTCCTCCGGGCCTACGCCAAGGCGGGAGCATCGGAGTTCCACCTGTACCACGCGGGCCTGGCCTCCCCCCACCGCCTGTCGGCCATACAGCAAGCCCTCCGCCTGATCAGCTGACTCCCCAGCAGGCCCTTGCCCGTAGGCGAGCGTTCCGGCCCGGTCCCCAGGGCCGGCGCGGCCGCCAGGGCCGGCGCGGCCGCCAGGTCGCAGGGCCGCCTCCTGGTGCCGTCCCGCCTCCACGACCCGCGACCCGCGATAGGCGATAGGCGATAGGCGACCCACGACCCACGAGAATGCCCGCATGGCTTCGCTTTACCGGCCTGATGCCGTGTCAGAGCGACCCTTGGCTGTCAGCCCACCGACCTCACCAGCCCGCTCTCGTACGCCGCGATGACGAGCTGAGCACGGTCCCGGGCCCTCAGTTTGGCCAGGAGGCGCGTGATGTGGGTCTTGACCGTCGCCAGGGTCACGTGCAGATGACCGGCGATCTCAGCATTGGAAAGCCCCCGGGCGATGAGCACGAGGACGTCCCGCTCCCGCTCGGTCAGGCCGTCCAGCCCCTTGGGCCGCGCCGAGACCGGAGTACGGGTGAACTCATCGATCAGGCGGCGCGTCACGGACGGGGCCAGCAACGCCTCGCCTCCCGCCACCACCCGGATGGCCGCCACCAGGTCCGCCGGCGGCGTGTCCTTGAGCAGGAACCCGCTGGCTCCTGCCCGAAGCGCGTCGTACACGTACGCGTCGAGATCGAACATGGTCACGATCAAGATGCGGGAGACGTCACCGATGCGCCTGGTGGCCTCGATGCCGTCCATCTCCGGCATGCGGACATCCATCAGCACCACGTCGGGACGCTGCTCCAGCGTGACAGCCACCGCCTCGGCCCCCGTGGCGGCCTCCCCGACCACGGTCAGATCCGGCTCCGAATCGACCAGTACCCGGAAACTCCCCCTGAGCAACGCCTGATCATCGGCCACGACGACCCGGATCACGCAGCACTCCCGTAGGGCAATGTCGCCAGCACGCGGAATCCTCCACCGGGAAGCGCCCCGGCTTCGAAGGCCCCGCCGAACATCATCACGCGCTCCCGCATGCCGATCAGTCCATGCCCGGCACCTTCCATCGCCACCTCACCGCGGACCAGCCCCCAGCCGCCAGGTCTACTCCCGGTGGGCCCACGTCCTGCGGCCCCGTCGTTCGTCACCTCGATCCGTACCTTGCTGGAGTCGGCGACCACGGACACCCAGCAGCGTGCCGGCCCCGAGTGCTTGGCGACATTGGTGAGCGCCTCCTGCACGATGCGATACGCCGACAGCTCCACCCCTTCGGGCAGCCACCTCTCCACCGAACCCCGGCCACGGCGGCCGGCCTCCTCCCACTGCTCCTGCCGCCCGTCCGGTGCGGAACCCTTGACCCTCGGCCCGCCAGGCGCCTCAGCCGCGTCCTTCCGACCCCGGTCCGGCCTCTCCTCTTCTGCGCTTGCCCGGCTTTCTTCCGCCCCCGCGCGTACCGGATCCTCTTCTACGTGTACCGGCCGAGACTCCGGGCGCCCTTCCCCTGGCGCCGGATCTCGTCCCCCTGACGCCGGATGCCCGCCTCCAGGGCCCGGGTGCTCCCCCATGGATCCCCAAGGACCTCTCCCCGACGCGACATCGGAATCCTGCGCGGGCGTGATGCGCATGTCCAAATCGACCTCCACCCCCGCGAGGCGGGCGCGTTCCGCCAGCCCCCGAATCCCGGCAAGGCCGGGGAGGGGCCCCATGTCCACATCATCGTTGGAACGGAGAATCCCCAGGAGATGCCGCATCTCGACCATCGCACTGCGGCTGACCGTCTCGATCACCCGCAGGGCGTCGTGTGCCTCTTCCGGCTTGGTGCGCATGACATGGTTGGCCACGCCCGCCTTCACCGCGATCAGTCCCACACTGTGCGTGACCACGTCGTGCAGCTCTCGGGCGATCCGCAGCCGTTCCTCCGTCACCTTCTGTTCGGCAAGGCGCTCGGCGTCGCGCGCCGCGTAGATTCTGCGCTCGCGTACGGCACGCCCGACCGTCCAGGAGCCTCCCAGGGCCGCGATGCCGAGCAGCGGCACGTCGAGACGCGTCACCCAGAGGGGCCCGCTGGGATGTGGAGCTCCCCCCATCGCGACCAGCCCCACCAGCGTGATCAAGGTCAGCACGGCGATCGCCATGGTGGGCGCCGGCGCTCCCCGGTCGTCGGTGAGCGCCACGATGTACAGCGCGTAAGCGGGCGCGACGTAGGCGATGCTCACCAATCCCAGCACCACGGCGGCGACGGACACCGCCAGCACGAGGCAGAAGACCGGCACGGGCCACACGCGCCGCAGGGCGAGCGGCAGCCCGAGGCCGAACGAGACGCTGAGCCAGCCCCACCAGGGCACGTCGAAGACCGGCGGCGGCGCCGTCAGGAACAGGAGCGAGAAGCAGACCCCGGCCAGCAGGTCGAGCATGACCAGCTGGCCTCGGCTGAGGCGCCTGGCGAAGAGGGGGTTCGGCTCGTGCACGCCTAGAAGGTAGCCAACGTGGCGGGGTCCGCACGTCAACCCAGGGTCTGACATCAAGGTTCGGACCGTGGTCCGATGTGCCGGCGACCCGCCGTACCCCATCCTCGACGACGTGATCCAACTCAACCACCTGACCAAGCGCTACGGTGGCACGCTCGCGGTGGACGACCTGTCCTTCACCGTCGAGCCCGGCCATGTGACCGGCTTCCTCGGGCCCAACGGAGCCGGGAAGTCGACGACGATGCGTCTGATCCTCGGCCTGGACACCCCCACCTCGGGCGAGGCCCTGGTCAACGGCCGGCCCTACGCGACCTTGCACAGGCCGATGACGCAGGTGGGCGCGCTGCTGGACGCCGGTGCGGTGCACGGCGGCCGCACCGCCCACCATCATCTGCTCTGCCTGGCCCGCACCAACGACATAGGTGAACGTCGGGTGGCCGAGGTCCTCGATCTGGTCGGCCTGGCCGGTGTGGCCCGCCAACGTGTGCGCGGGTTCTCCCTGGGCATGAAGCAGCGGCTCGGGATCGCGACGGCGCTCCTGGGCGACCCACGCGTCCTCATGTTCGACGAACCGGTCAACGGTCTCGACCCCGACGGTGTGCGCTGGATCCGCGATCTCATGCGCTCGCTTGCCGCGGAGGGCCGCACCGTCCTGCTGTCCAGCCATCTGATGAGCGAGATGGCGTTGACGGCGGACCGCATCGTCATCGTGGGCCGCGGCAAGCTGATCGCCGAGGCCACGGTCCAGGAGCTCACCACCCGCCATCCCACGCTCGAAGACGCCTACCTCGCGCTCACGGCCGGCAGTGTGCAGTTCGGAGCCGCGCGATGAGATCCGTCGTCTCCTCGGAGTGGCTGAAGCTCCGCTCCGTCGCCTCCACCTACTACGCGCTCGGGGTGGCCGGCCTCATGGTGCTGCTCGGCGTGGTGTGGAGCGTCTACGTGAGCGGCCTGGCGGACGAGCGCGGCTCCCTTCGGGCGGCGGCCCCGGAGGAGGGGTTCCTTCCCCTGGTGCAGATCAGCCTCGCCGTCATCGGGGTGCTCGCCATCACGGCGGAGCACGCCACCGGCATGATCCGTACGAGCCTCACAGTCGTACCCAGGCGAGGTGTCCTGCTGTTCGCCAAGGCGGCGGTCGTCACGGTCGTGACGTTCGCGGCGGCGAGCGCGATCATCATGACCACGTACGCGGCGAGCAGGGTGATAGCGGGCGACCGGCGGTTGGGCTTCAACGAGTCCTCGCTCGCCGCGGACGTGCCGACCCTGCTGGCCTCCGTGCTGTCGGTGACCGTGCTGGCGATCGTGGGGCTCGGTCTCGGCGCCGCCGTCCGCTCCACCGCCGGGGCGCTCGTGTCGGTGGTCTCGCTGCTGTTCGTGCTGCCAGGCATCGCCAATTACCTACCCGCCCCCTGGAACACCAGGATCGCCGCCTTCATGCTGCCCAACCTGACGCCGCAGCTCACCGGCGAGCGGCTCTCCAGCCGGCTGGGCGACGGGATCCTGCCGCCCTGGGCCGCCCTGCTGGCTCTGCTCGCCTATGCCGCGGTGGCGCTCGGGGCGGGCCTGCACATGCTCGGCAGGCGGGATGCATGACGAGCCGTCACGCCTCAGCTGGCACCGGTCCCCTCAACCATCACCACGCGAACGCTCCCGGAGACATGTCCCATGAACGTGCTCAGCTCCGAATGGCTGAAGCTCCGCTCGGTCCGCTCCACCGGACTCCTGCTGGTGCTCAGCCTCGGCTCCATCCTGCTAGGCGTCGCGATCGCCTGGATGGCGGCCGGCATGTACGACGACGCCGCTCCCGCCAAGCGCGCGACGGCCTCGATCGCGGAGCTTGAGGAGGTCACGATCATCGTGCCGCAGCTCTGCATGGGCATCCTCGGCGTGCTGGCCATCACTTCCGAGTACGCGACCGACATGATCAGGACCAGTCTCACCGTCGTACCGAAGCGCTGGCCCGTGCTCGCGGCGAAGGCCGCCGTCGTGGGTGTCCTCGGCCTGCTGACCGGCAGCGTGACGATATTCACCACGTACTTCCTGGCGCGAAGGCTGATCGGCGACCGCTTCTCCGGCGCCTACCTGACACCATTCGTCGACAGACTTCCTACGCTGTTCGCGACGGGCCTCACCGTCTGCGTGTTCGCCCTGCTCGGTCTCGGTCTGGGGGCGTTGACGCGGTCAACGGCTGGGGCCGTGGCCGTCCTCGTGGGACTCGTGTACGTCATCCCGATCATCGTCGGCAAGCTTCCCTCCCCGTGGAAGGACTGGCTCGGCTCCGTGATGATCAGCGCCCTGCCCCGGGAGATCAGCGGGGTGCCCTTCAAGAGCTCCGTGTACGGCGCGAGTCTTTCTCCCGCCGCGGCGGTCGCCGTTCTCACGGCATACGCACTCTTACCCGTGCTGGCGGGCACTTGGCTCCTACGCCACCGAGACATCTGACCACCACCCGGGCCAGAGCACCTGCCCCCGCCCGGGCCAGAACACCAGCCCCCAACCGGGCCGGAACACCCGCTCCGCACGGGCCAGCACACCAGCCCCCAACCGGGCCAGGACGCCTGCTCCCGCGCGGGCTTGGACGCCTGGTCCCGATCGGGCCAGGACATCCGCCCCCGTTCTGGCCAGCCCCGCCACCCGCTTGCGTGACCGTGCCGCCCGCTCCCACTCGCCGAGGACCGCCCCCTGGCCGGTGACCGTCTCGGCTTGCTCGAACTCACGCACCCATCTCCGCACCATGCCAACTGCCCGGTCAGCGTGAAGCGCGGATGCCGGGCAGGGCGAGGAAGGTGCAGGACCAGGTAGGCACCTGTAGGGCCAGGCCGATGACCGGCCCAACCTGCGTGGTGGGTCAGCCGATTCGCTTGCGGGCCCTCTGCGGCGTGGCCTGGCCGGTGGCCCGCCCGGTGGCCTGGCCGGTGGCCCGCCCGGTGGCCTGGCCGGTGGCCCGCCCGGTGGCCTGGCCGGTGGCCCGCCCGGTGGCCTGGCCGGTGGCGGAAGCACGGGCCGTCCGGGTGCTCAGGAGCCAGTAGAGCCCACCCGCCACCAGGCTGCCCGACAGCCAAGAGAAGTCCGTGCCGTTCGTGGCCAGTGCTATGGGGCCCTGCGTAGCAGGAGTCAGGCCGTACTGCCAGCTCCACGCCGCGACCAGACCGATGCCCAGGCTGATCAGAGCGTTCCGGTTGACCAACCCGTACAACGACGGCGAGGAGCCGCGGAGCGAGGATTCAGACGACTCACCGTCGTAGAGCGCGGGTACGTCCACCCGGCCCCTGCGCAGCACGAAGAAGTCGATGAGCACGATGCTGGCCCACGGGCTGATCCAGACCAGGATCGACGCCATCCACTGATCGAAGGCGTGGGCGAAGCTGTCGGCCTGGACGAACACGGCCAACACCACCGATGCGACGAGCCCCGCGATGAGAGTGATCTTCCACCGGGCGATCCTGATGCCGACCGACAGCGCCGCCAGCGAGCACGAGTAGAGATTGAGGATGTTGGTGGCCACCGGGCCATGCATGATCAGCAGAAGTACGGGGACAGCCATCACCCCGAAGGCGCTCGTCACCAGGCTGGACGGATCGGCGCCGCCACCTCCGCCGGCCAGGTAGGCGCCGAGGGCTGCCAGCCACACGGTCGGCACGTACATGCCGAGGGCCGTGGACCAGAACACCTTGCGGTCGGACACACCGACCCGGATGAACCTGCTGTAGTCGGCGGAGTAGGGCAGCCAGCTGATCCCCCAGCCGATGCCGATCGCGGTGAGGAGTTGAGTCACGGCGGTGAGCTTGGAACCGCCCGCCGTCGCGGTGCCGGCCCCCCACTGGGGATGGACCTGTGCCACCGCGAGCACGGTCATGACCGCCATGAGCAGGACGGTCGCGGGGACGGTGTACTTCTCGAAGGTGCGGATGGCGTAGAAGCCGAAGAGCGCCAGGCCGAGCTGCACCACCATGATGAGACCGGCCACCAGGTACTTCAACGTGGTCCCGCCGTGCACGCCCATCTGGGCCAGGATCGCCATCACCAGGTCGAGCACGACCCAGGTGTTGACCCCGACCCAGCCCATCGCCAGCAGGCCCTGGACCAGCCCCGGGATGATCGCTCCGCGCCGACCGAAGACCGCTCGCCCCAACACCATCTGGTTCACGCCGGTACGGTGCCCCATCACGTTGAACAGGCCGAACACGGCGCAGCCGACGAGGTTGCCGAGGGCGATCACGGCCACGGTCTCCAGCAGGGTGAGGCCCAGACTGATCCCGAGAGCGCCGAGCACCCAGTTGATCGGGGCGATGTTGGCCCCCGACCAGATCCAGAACTGTTGCCACGGGGTCGAGTCGCGTGCCGCCGCGGGGATCGGCTCGATGCCGTGGGCGTCGAAGCGGACCGCCTCTGATTGATCGATGGTCGTCATGGGCTTCTCCTTGTGTGACTGGCCCCACACAACCACTCACTCAACACAGAGGAGTAGTGGACGAATCTCTAGCAATATCCAAGATCACTGTCTATATTCACAGGATGCTCACCCTCGAAGCACTCGTCGGCAACGCGGCGCTGGAGCTGCGGATCTTGGAGCCCGGCCCGCCCGGTGCCCTGCAGAATCCAGTGACATGGGTGCACAACACCGAGCTGCCCGACCCGTCCCCCTACATCCGGGAAAAGGAGCTGGTGCTGACCAACGGCCTGTGGGACGGACAGGTGAGCCCGGGTGAGTTCGTGGCGAACGTCAAGCGCGCCAAGGCGGCCGGGATCGTGTTCGGGCTGCGTGCCCAGAAGCCGCACACCCCGCCTAGGCTCATAGCCGCGTGCCGGGCAGCGGACCTGCCTCTGCTGGAGATCTCGCAGGCGGTTCCGTTCACCGCGATCTCCCAGGCGGTCTCCGCGACGTACGCCGACCAACGCCAGCAGGAAGTGATCGGCATGGTGCGCCGGGGCGACGCCCTGGCCACGGCCATCTCCCGCGGCGCGGGCGCGTCGGGAGTGCTGCGCGTGCTCACTCGCGACCATGATCTGCCGCTGGCGGTGGTGGACCGGATGGGCCGGCCGCTGGCGGCGTCCGGCACCGAGCTGGACACCGCGCAGTTGCGGATCGTGGCGGCGGGGCTCGCCCGCCGCCCGCCCGCGCTGGAGCTGGACCTGGGCGGCGGGCACGCCGCGCTGTTCCCCGTAGGCGCGCTCGGCGATGCCGATGCGGCGCTCATCTGCCTGCGGCCGCTGGCCGAGCTGTCCGCCGCCGAGCGCGACGCGCTGGAGCAGGCCGCCAGGTTCCTCAGCCTGGAGGTGGCCAGACAGCAGGCGGTACAGGCGATCGAGATGCGCTTCGCCGGCGAGTTGCTGGAGATGGTGCTGTCCGGCGGGCACCGGGCGCCGGAGGTGGCGAGCCGGTTGCGAGCCTTCGGGGTGGACCCCACAGGAGCGCTGGCGGTCTGCACGCTGGCCTTCGCCGACGACGCCGCCACCGAGCACGGCCTGGCCGAAGTGGTCGGCGAGTTCTTCGCGGCCCAGGGCGTTCCCGCCGTCGTCGCCGGCGGCACGAACGACGTGGTGGCCCTGCTCACCTGGCGGCAGCCCGAAGACGAACTGCCCGTCCTGGCAGAACGCCTGGTCGAGAGCACGGCGCAGCGATTTCCCGGGCGGCGTCCCGTGGCCGGTCTCGGCAGCGTCGCCGCGTATGCGGGCGACCTGCGGCGGACGCTGCTCCAGTCTCGCGAGGCCTGCCGGGTGCTGCGCCGCACGTCCGGCGGCCCGGCCGTGCGGAGATTCAGCGAGCTGGGTACGCACCGGCTGCTGCTCGGCCTGGTCGATCCGGCCACGCTGAGCGCCTCCGCGCACGACCTGCTCGCACCGGTCCGCGCGTACGACGCACAGCGCCGCAGCGACCTGGAGCCGACGCTGCGCGCGTTCCTCGACCATGACGGGCAGTGGGCGGCCACGGCCGCCGCCCTCCACGTCCACGTCAACACCTTGCGCAACCGGCTGGCCCGCGTCACCGAGCTGACCGGCAGGGACGTCGGACGCATCGAGGACCTCGTGGACCTGTTCCTCGCCCTGACCATCGACGCGATGGAATGAGTGGCGCGTGACAGCCTCAGAGGGGATAGACGTCGGGGTCCACGACGGGGGCCTCTGACCGGCGGGTGGGCACGTCCGGGTCGGTCAGCGCGGCGGCGGCCACGTCACGGCATCGGGCGAAGCGCACGTCCCCGCATTCCAGCGCGTACTCGATGAGCCGGCGCAGAGCCATCGCCCGGCCCGGACGGCCCGACAGGAACGGGTGCACGCAGAGGTTGAACAGGCACCGGTAGTGGCGCATCCCGTCGAGCTCCGCCCGCCACAGCTCCAGCACCTTCTCCGGCGACTCGATGACCGAGCCGACGTGCGGCGCGGGCAGGAATGCGTACTGCTCCCAGTCGTCGAGCGACCAGTGGACGGGCAGCTCCACGACGTCACCCGACATCGTGGGGACGCGGTAGGGACGGTCGTCGCCCATGAGCGAGGAGTCGTAGCGCAGGCCGTACTCGGCGACCAGCTCGGCGGTCTGCCAGGTGGCCTCCCACAGCGCGGCCCGGTGCCCGGCGATCTCGATGCCCTGGTCGGCGAAGACCTCCAGGCCGCGTTCGAAGTCGGCGCGTTCCTCCTGCGGCGTCATCGAGGTGGGCGGCCGGTGGCTGTAGGAGTGGTGCGCCACCTCGTGCCCGCGTTCGGCGATCGACTGTGCCAGCGCCGGACGGTGCTCGGCCACCCATCCCGGCACGAAGAAGGTGGCCGGCACGCCCAGCTCGTCCAGCATGCCGAGGATGCGCGGCAGCCCGACGTCCGGACCGTACGCCTGGTGTGACATGGTGCTGGCATGCCGGGCATAGTCGCGTCCCCCGGCGAGGATCGGCGTCTCCGCGTCGACGTCGAAGGTCAGCGTGACGACGGCCGCGGCGCCGCCGTGCCAGTTCTCGCTCATGATGCCGTCCCAGGTGTTCCGGTGGGTGTCAGACGGCGACGCGTGCGGCGGCCTGCCGCCATTGGGCGGCGTTGGCCAGCGTGGCCATCGGCTGCAGCATCATATGGTCGAACGCCTCCAGCGGCCGATCCCCGGCCACGCGTCGCGGCAGGTCGGAGTTGGCCAGCGCGCCCCGGCCGATGGACACCAGGTCGGCGTGGCCGTCCCGCAACACCTGCGCGGCCTGTGACAGCTCGTGCATGCCGCCGTTGGCGATGACGGGCAGGCCCGTCGCCAGGCGGGCGAGCCCGGTGATCGTCGTCTCGCCGTCCAGCCGCGCCGTCTCGATCCAGTCGCGTCCCTCGCTGGCGATGTGCAGGTACGTCGCACCGGCCTCGGCGAGCGCCGTGAAGATGATCCGAGCGTCGTACGCGCCACCGGGCCAGCGGTAGACGAAGTCGTTGACCTTGGTCTGCGACAGTCGCACCCCTACGCAGAACTCGGGGCCGACCTCGGCGCGGATGGCGGCGACCACCTCCGCGGCCAGCCGCACCCGGTTGGCGACCGGACCGCCGTAGGAGTCGTCGCGGGTGTTGGTGTACGCGGTGAGGAACTGGTCCAGCAGGTAGCCGTTGGCCCCGTGGACCTCGACGCCGTCGAATCCGGCGTCGAGGGCCCGTACGGCGGAGTCGGCGAAGCCGCGTACCGCCACGTCGATGTCGTCCTGGGTCATCGCCTTGGGCGTCGCCCACGGCCCGTGCCCGCCGTACTCGGGCATCTTCTCGCCCAGGGGCGGCACCTCGGAGGGGCCCGCGGTGTCGTCGCGGTGCCGGTTGCCCTGGGACAGCGCGCCGGCGTGCATGAGCTGCAGCACGGCACGTGACCCGGCGGCGTGCACGCGCTCGGTGACGGCGCGCCAGGCCCCGGCGTGGACGTCCGACGCGATGCCGGGCTGGTTGAGGTAGCCCTGGCTGTAGACCGTGTCGGTGTAGGTGCCCTCGGTGATCACCAGGCCGAAGCCGCCCTCGGCGTACGCGGCGTAGTAGTCGGCCATCTCGGCGGTCGGCGTGCCGTCGGGAGCGGCGGAGACCCTGGTCATCGGGGCGACCGCGAACCGGTTGGCCAGGTCGAGGTCGCCGAGCCGTACGGGCAGGGACGCAGGATGTTCGATGGTCATGTCAGATTCCCTTCTGAGGGGGCTTGGCCGCCGTCAAGATCGGTCACGCTGACCGGCGGCCACCCGCACCGCACGCCCCGTGGGGGCGGCACGATGGTCCGCCCTTCGGAGGTCATGGTTTCCACGCCGACAAGACAACCATCCACCGACAGGGCCACGCCATGGACACTCACACAGCAATCAGCCCAGTAGCTGGAGGAACCTCCACGGAACGCATGGGCAGCGGCGTCTTCACCTCGTCCGTACGCGACGCCCTCGCGAGGGAGTCCGCCTCGCTCACCTCTGAGACCGCTCGCCCAGGAGCGGCGACCGCGTCGATCCCTGTGCGCCGCGGGCGCGCGCTCGCGGCACCCGATGACCAGCGTCTCCCCTGCCTTCGGCCGCACGGGACACGCCTCCCGCGTTGACGCCTCTGCCGCCGGCGACAGTCTCCTCCAAGCCCCCTAGATGGCCGGGGTCCGGATCAGCACGCGGGTCGTGCCGCCGTCGTCCTCCTCGATGTCCCGGACGTGCCGGAACCCGATCTTCTCCAGGACGGCCAGAGACACCAGGTTCTCGGCGGCCACGGTGGCGAAGACCTCCGCCAGTCCGAGGGTCTCGAAGCCGTACGCGACGATCGCCTCCGCCAGCTCGGTTCCCAGGCCGGACCCCCAGGCCGCCGGCGCCAGCGCGTAGATGATCTCGTGCCCTCCGACGGCGTCGGTGGGCTTGATCTCGGCATGCCCGACATGCACCCCGTCCCGCCGGACCGCCCAGACGTCGAACAGGTCTCGCGCGTAGACCTTCGTGAAGACGCGTCCGAACAGCGCCCGGTCCTCCTCCTCAGGAGAAGGGCCGTCCCCCATCCACCGCGACACCCTCTCGTCCTGGAACAGAGCGACGAAGCTTTCCTCGTCCTCGGGGACGTACGGCTCCAGAACCAGCCGTTTCGTGTGCAGAGTCGGCGTCACAGCCGATGACGTTACTCACGGCCTGTTCGTCCCGGCAAGCGACTTTCGAGGGCGTGGAAGGCGGCTTCGCACCTCACCACTCGACGCCCGCGCCCGGCCACGGAGGCCGAGCGGTCATGCGCCACCGTCCAGCGTGCACATGCGCATCCGGCGCAGCGCGCAAGCACTGCGCCGGACCGCGCGCCTCGCTGAGGCAGGCGTCAGACCTCGACCACCACAGGGATGATCATCGGGCGGCGACGGTACGTGTCGCTCACCCAGCGGCCGACCGTACGCCGGACCACGCGCCGAATCTCCTGCATGTCGACCACCCCGTCGGCGGCCTTGGCCTCCAGAGCCTTCTCGATCTGCGGGATGAACTGGTCGAACTGCGCGGGATCGATGCCCGAGCCTCGGGCGTGGATCTCCGGCCCCGCCGTGAGCTTCCCGGTGTTCGAGTCGACCACGATCACCACCGAGATGAACCCCTCGTCGCCGAGGATCCTGCGATCCTTCAACGAGGTGTCGGTGATCTCACCGACCGAGGAGCCGTCGACGTACACGTAACCCGCGTGGACCGCGCCGACGATCTTCGCTCGGCCGTCGACCAGGTCCACCACGACGCCGTCCTCGGCGATCACGATGTGGTCCTCCGGCACCCCGGTGAGCTCCGCGAGTCTCGCGTGCGCGCGCAGATGCCGCCACTCTCCATGGACGGGCATGAAGTTGGACGGACGCGTCAGGTTGAGGACGTACAGCAGCTCGCCGGCGGCGGCGTGCCCCGAGACGTGCACCTTGGCGTTGCCCTTGTGCACGACGCGAGCCCCCCACCGGGTCAGCCCGTTGATCACCTTGTTGACCGCGGTCTCGTTGCCGGGCACCAGCGACGAGGCGAGCAGCACGGTGTCGCCCTCGGTGACCCGGATCGGGTGGTCGCGGTTGGCCATCCGTGACAGCGCGGCCATGGGCTCGCCCTGGGAGCCGGTGCAGACGAGCACCACGTCCTCCGGCGGCCACGCCTCGATGTCGCGGGAGTCGACGATCAGCTCCGGCGGCACCTTGAGGTAGCCGAGATCACGGGCCACCCCCATGTTGCGCACCATGGAGCGGCCGACGAGCGCCACCTTGCGACCGTGCCGGGCGGCCGCGTCCATGACCTGCTGGATGCGGTGCACGTGGGAGGCGAAGCTGGCGACGATGACCCGCTGCTCGGAGGTGCGGATGACCTCGTCGATGACCGGCCCGATCTCCCGCTCGCTGGTGACGAACCCCGGCACCTCGGCGTTGGTCGAGTCGGACATCAGCAGGTCGACGCCCTCGGAGCCGAGCCGGGCGAACCCGCCCAGGTCGGTGAGCCGGCCGTCGCTCGGCAACTGGTCCATCCGGAAGTCGCCGGTGTGCAGGACGATGCCCGCGGGCGTCCGGATGGCGACGGCCAGGGCGTCGGGAATCGAGTGGTTGACCGCGAGGAACTCACATTCGAACGGCCCGAACCTGTGCCGCTCTCCCTCGATCACCTCGAGCTTGGTCGGCTGGATGCGGTGCTCGGTGAGCTTGGCCTCGATGAGGGCCAGGGTCAGCCTCGATCCGATGAGCGGGATGTCGCGCCGCTCGCGCAGAAGGTAGGGAACCGCCCCGATGTGATCCTCGTGGGCGTGCGTCAGCACCACGGCCTCGACGTCGTCGAGCCGGTCCCTGATGTACTCGAAGTCGGGCAGGATCAGGTCGACGCCCGGCTGGTCCGGCTCGGGGAAGAGCACCCCGCAGTCGACGATCAGCAGACGGCCCTCGTACTCGAAGACCGCCATGTTCCTGCCGATCTCACCGAGCCCGCCCAACGCGACGATGCGCAGACCGCCCTCAGGCAGCGCCGGTGGGGGCCCGAGCTCCGGATGTGGATGACTCATGCTCGTGTCCCCTTGTTGAATCGTGTTCTCAAAACTTCCGGTTCCTCCCCGTTTTAGGTGTCTGTCAACTTCACTCCGCCTGCCACCAGGCAAGCGCGCAGCTCGGCGTTCTGTCTCTCCGTCTCGGCGACCAGCGGCGACCGTACGGGACCCACAGGCATGCCCACCATGGCCAGCGCGGCCTTGGCCATGATCGCGCCACCCGCGCTCATCATGATCCCTTCGACCACGGGGGCCAGCTGGCGGTGCACGGCGAGCGCCTCGGCGACGTCTCCGTCGCGGTACAGCTCGATCATGCGGGCCAGTTGCGCCCCGACCACGTGACCCACGACGCTCACGAAACCGGCCGCGCCGACCGACAGCCATGGCAGGTTGAGCACGTCGTCGCCGGAGTAGTAGGCGAGATCGGTCATCGTCATCACCTGGCTGCCGGCGAACAGGTCGCCCTTGGCGTCCTTCACGGCGACGATGCGTTCGTGCTGCGCCAGCCGGATCAGGGTCGCGGTCTGGATCGGCACGCCACTGCGTCCAGGAATGTCATAGAGCATCACCGGCAGGTCCGTCGAATCGGCCACCGTGGCGAAATGCCGGTAGAGGCCCTCCTGCGGGGGCTTGCTGTAGTACGGCGTGACCACGAGCAGGCCGTGCGCACCGGCGCGCGCCGCCGCCCTCGCCAACTCGACACTGTGCCGCGTATCGTTCGTACCCGCCCCTGCAACCACGGTAGCCCGATCCCCGACCGCTTCGAGGACCGTACTGAGGATACGCTGCTTCTCCTCGTCGGAGGTGGTGGGCGACTCGCCCGTCGTACCGCTCACGATCAGGCCGTCGTTGCGCTGCTCGTCCACCAGATAGACGGCGAGCCGCCGAACGGCCGGATAGTCGACCGCGCCGTCGGCGGTGAACGGCGTGACCATGGCGGTCAGCATGTGGCCGAAGGGCGCTTCCGTGGTTCCAGTTGGCGATGCCATAGTGCGAACGCTACCTGGATTCCCAAAACCCTTGGACGCCGCCACCCCGCTTCGCCCACCTCACAGGCTCTCCAGGGCACCCCTTCCCATGACATCCCGGACATGCACGGCTCGCACCAACGGTCACCGCCCCCGCCCAGGTCGAGGCGAGGTGGACCCGGATCGCAGCCCTGGCATCGCCGTTCGAGAACCGGGCGTCGTCATCCGCCAGGCGGCGAGCGACGGTCGTCGCCGGCGGCCGGTGCGGGGTGTGGCTCTTGCATGAGCGGCCCAGGAAGGAGAGCGGGGCGGGGAAGATCGGGTGGGCCTACGGCACAGGCCCCCTACCACCCCTCATTGGTAGAGGTCGCCGATATGTGCTCGGGGGTACACACATCGACGACCTCTACCGGAGAATCGCGCCGTCTTACATCGGCGTTACAAGGTTTCTCCGATAATTTTGCGCTGCCGCAAAGTTGGGGCTCCAAGGGTCGTCGATGACGGTCGGTTACCTGCCGAATACGGCAACATAGGGCAACGCCTCACCCGAACCCCCCAGGGATGAATTAGTGGCCACCTCAGATCCGGTCTACCTGCGCGTCGTAGAGGACATTCGGCGGCAGATCAACGACGGCACCCTTTCCCCGGGCGCGCCCATCCCCTCACGGGCGCAGTTGACCCGGAAATACCAGGTCGGTGAGACCGCGGCTCGTCATGCACTCCGTGTGCTGGTCGCCGAGGGCCTCATCATCGGCCGTGTGGGATCGGGCCATTACGTCAGGGAGCGTCCCATTTTGTGGCCCCTGCACAGATGGCGCTTCCCGGACCACCCCACCCCGTTCGCCGCCGATCTGCAGACGCAGGGCCGGCGTGTGACGTGGGAATGGCAGAGCGACTCCGCCGAGGCCACTCCCGAGATCTCAAGACGGCTGCGGGTGCCGCTGTCGGCCAAGTTGACGAGAACCCGTTACCTGTACCGCGGCGACGGGAGACCGCTCCAGCTCGCGACCTCGTACGAGTCCGTGGAGTTCGCGGCCCATCTGGACGAGGAGCGGCGCAGCGTGGTGGCCAGGATGTACGCGCACGGCGTCAAGATCACGGAGATCCGGGAGACCGTGCACACGCGGGTGCCGCGCCCGGGCGAGGCGGATGCCCTGCAACTTGCGGCGGGCACGCACGTCCTGCACGTGGAACGTACCCACTGGGCCGGCGAGCGACCGGTCGAGACCAGCGACATCGTGCTCCCCGGCGACCGCTTCCGGGTCATGTACAGCATGCCCGTCTAGCCGGACCGTTCACGGGCGCCCCTGCACAGGCCGTTCACCTGAACGCCCCCTCTCCTGTGCAGGCGAACCGCCCCGCGAGTCCCAGGTCCACGAGCGCCGCCCACGCCCATTCCGGCCAGATCGAGCGCCGACGCCCGGGGCCACAGCGACATCCCGCCCAGCCAGGCAGAAGGCAGCTCCGCCGTTGCCTGCGCGGACGGCTCGGGCTCAGGCCATGCGGAAGGCAGCGCACGCAGAGCGGCGTGCCGAACCGGCGGCCCACCTCCTCGACGCGACACCGGAGTGACGGCCCAGCATCCTCACATGAGCCAACCGTCCACGCCGCCGAAAGCCGCCCAGTACACATGGGGCGAGACTGCTACGGCCCCGATGTCCGCAGCCCCAAGGTTGTCGGTCCTCGTTGATAGAACCATCCTGTGCGAGTAAAGGATCTGCCCGCGCGGGAGCGCCCCCGAGAGCGACTCATGACGAGCGGGCCGGCCGCGCTCGCCGACCGCGAGCTGCTGGCCGTGCTGCTGGGCTCCGGCTTCCGCGGGACGAGCGCGATGGACCTGGCCTCACAGGTGATCGAGCACTGCGGCGATCTCGACGGCCTGGCCCGCGCCGAGCCGCACCGGTTACTGTCCGTGCCGGGTGTGGGGCCCGCCAAGGCGGCGCGGGTCGCGGCGGCCTTCCATCTCGTACGCCGGGCGCAGGCGGACCCCGAGCGCCCGAGGATCACCAGCACGTCAGACCTGGCCGTGGTCGCCGCTCCGCTGCTGCGCGGGCTGTCGCGCGAGCGGCTGGTCGTGGTGGCGTGCGACCCACGAGGGGCCGTACTGCGGCGCATGGTCCTCACGGAAGGCGGCGCCGACCACACGGCCGTGCCGGTACGCGAGATCGTCACGACGGTCCTGACGTCCGGTGGCGCGGCGTTCGGCGTGGCCCACAACCATCCCAGCGGTTCCCTCGACCCGAGCGACGACGATCTCTCGGCCACGGCGAGGCTGGCGGCGGCCGCGAGCACGGTCGGCCTGCGCTTCCTCGACCACCTGATCATCACGGATTCGGCCTGGCGACGCGTCCCCATCCCCGAGACACCCCCACCACCGATCCCGGCGCCCAGGCGGGCACCCAGAACTCGGCCCGCAAAGGGCACCACACCGCAATATGTAAGTCCCACCTCCCCCAAAAAGCCATGATCCCGCCGATAGCGCGGAACCCCAGTGACGGCATGAGACCGCATGCCATCCTTTTCGCGCGGGACGGCCGTGGCGGAGATTCCAGGCCGGCACCCGCCGCGACGCGGTCCCGCGACACCCGGAAAGCGCGGGACCGCGTCCCTCCTCGAAGGAAGGTGTCCCCCTCGCAGGCCCTCAGGGAGCGAACCAGGGCCTACGAGAGGGACAGCCCCGGCCACCTCTTGCGGCAGGCTGGACGGCCGGGATACCCGGGGCCTTGCGGGCGTGGTGAGTGAGCGTTCACGCACTCGGCAAGACCCACTTCCATCAGATGCGAGCGACACGCGTCCGATGGAGGGCTTGGGTGTCGCAGGCCGCGACAGGGCCTGCGAAGAATCGGAACCAACAGATGGCCGGCGGCATCCCGCCGGCATGGAGACGTGCGGTCTCCCCGTGCGGCTACGCGATCTCGTACAAGCGGCGACATGCAGCGGACGGCTGAACAAGGCACGACTCATGACTCCGAACGCGATGAGGCAGGTCGTCGCCGGCAGATGAGCCGTAGGCGGCCGGGCGAACGCTTGGCGGATGTCGGCGCGGTTTTGGTGCACAAGTGGCGCACAGTGAGCCCGGCTGGGCCGGATCGGTGTCCCCGCGAATGATCTGCGGGCGGCCCTGCGGCTTATGATCGGGCACTTGTCATCGCGAGAGTCGCGATCGGCGAGCATGGCGTCAGGCGTTCACGGAGACGGCTACCCCCGGCCCCACATCCCTGGGCACCGGCAAGAGGGGGTGAGCCGTAGGAATCACACCTGGGTGCCCCACATGACTGACGCGACACGATCGAACCGTCGCGCCCAGGCCCGTGAGGTCCGGCAGCCCACAGGTGGCGCCCGTTGCGAGTGAGCGCATGATCTGCACGCCGACGGTCACCCAACACATGGTCGGGCCGGGCACCAGCCAGAGCCCACAAACGCCAAGACGACACAAGGGCTACGCGACAACCCGCAGGCACTACCCATGACTCCAGCGAAGCGTCCTCGCAAACCGTCATCCAGCTCAAGCGGGTATCCCCACCCGTCGCCACACAGCATTGGCCCTGGCCGAGATCATTCGGGGTGATGCCAGCATCATTCTTCGCCTACCTCGCTTGTTGACCTTCCGGATGAACCTGAGGCCGCCGGCCTGACAGAGCTCGTACAGCACGTGCCGGCAGACCGGGGCGTAGTCACACACCCGCACCCGTTCACTCCAATCCACTTCCGGCTCCCAGTCGATATCCATTGCCGCCCCGACGAGCAACGCCACCTGACACCTGCGGCAGAACTCCAGTTCCGAGGACATGCTCAGTATCGTACCGCATACGTATTCATAGGTCTAGCTCGTATCCACTGGTTCGCGCGTGCGTCTGCTTTGTACTTTGATGTACGGTTTGGTCTATACTCCCTGGGTGCTTGATCGTGAGGGTCCCGTGCCGATCTACAAGCAGGTCGCCGATCTGATCCGCGAGCAGATCGAACGCGGAGAACTGAAAGCCGGCGACCCCGTCCCCAGCGAGGCGAAGCTGGAGCGGGACTACGAGATCGCCCGTACCACCGCCCGGCGAGTCGCGCGTGAGCTGCGCGAGCAGGGGATGGCGTACACCATCCAGGGCGAGGGCACCTTCGTCGGACAGCCGGGTGGACCGCGGGCGGCACGGAAGGTGCCGCTGTACCAGAAGATCGCGGAAGAGATCGCCGAGCGGATCAAGCAAGGTGAGTTCCCGCCGAACCGGGCGATCCCCGGCGAGAAGTCCATGATGAGCGAATACGGCATCGCCAAGGTCACCGCCCGGCAGGCGGTGGCTCACCTCAGAGACCTGGGCTGGGTGTTCACCGTCCCCTACCGGGGCACGTTCGTGAGCACCCGCGACAAGTGGCCGGACGAACACCAGCAGTAGTCCTCCAAGGCCACGGCAACCCTCGTACGCTGAGCACCATGGTCGATCCCGAGGGTGACACTCATCTCTACCTTCAGATCAGCTCCATCCTTCGGACCCGGATCGTCAACGAGCTCCGGCCTGGCTCACCCGTGCCCAGCGAGGCGACGATCCAGCGGGAGTTCGGTGTGGCGCGCACGACCGCGCGGCGCGCGATCGGAGCTCTTCGCGCCGAAGGCCTCGTTCACACGGTTCAGGGCGAGGGCACGTTCGTGGGCCCCCGAAGAGACACGTCCCGCGATGCTCAGAAGATGCCGCTCTATCAGCAGATAGCGCAGGAGCTCCGCGATCGCATCATGGCCGGTGAGCTGCCGCCGAGGCGACCCATTCCGGCGGAGAGCGTGCTGGTAGGACAGTACAGCGTCGCGCGTGAGACCGTGCGACGAGCGATGGCGCTGCTTCGTGAGCAAGGGTGGATCTACACGGTCCCGCAGCGTGGGAGCTACGTCTGCCCCAAGGAGTCGTGGCCCGTCACGGCGGACGGGGGCGATGCCGAGTCAAAGGATTCGCCCATGCACTCCTCGCCGACCTGAGGGTGCCCGGGCTGCGGGAGAGGCCATACGGGCTTCTCCCCTTGCGCTTGTCGCCCTCCTTCTGTGCGAACGAGCGCAGCATGCGAGGATGGCGGGCGTGATCGACATAGGCCCGCTGCGTGTTGAGGATCGTGCCGCGTGGGAAGTGCTGGCGCGGGGATACAAGTCGTTCTACCGCACCGACGTCCCCGACGAGGGGTACGAGGAGACCTGGCGGCGGCTGATGGACGGCCGGGAGGTGCACGGGGTCGGGGCGTGGCTGGACGGGCAGTTGGTCGGCATCGCGCACTACCTGTTCCACGTGACCTTCTGGTCCGCCGAGTCCTGCTATCTGCAGGACCTGTTCGTCGGCGAGGCGGCGCGTGGGCAGGGGGCGGCTCGGGGGCTGATCGAGTGGGTGGCCGAGGAGTCGCGCAGGCGGGGCGCCGCTCGGCTGTACTGGACGACCAAGCAGGACAACGCCTCCGCCCGCGCCCTGTATGACAAGGTGGCGCGGTTCAACGGGTTCGTCCGGTACGACCTTCCCCTGGACCGGATCTCCTAGGGTGTGTTTCAAATGTGGTCACAGCCACTCGTTGATGGCGGCGATGGTCACGGTGGCTTCATAGCGGACGGCGAGCTTGTCGTACCTGGTCGCGACGGCCCGGTGGCGTTTGAGCCGGTTGATGCCGCATTCCACGGCGTGGCGCTCACGGTAGTCGATCTTGCAGAACGTGGGCGGCCGACCGCCTCGGCTGCCCCGGTTCTTGCGGTGGCGGATCTGATCGGCCTTCTCCGGGATCGTGCAGGTGATGCCGCGCCTGCGCAGGTAGGCGCGGTTGGTGCGCGAGCCGTACGCCTTGTCGGCACGGACCCTGTCGGGACGCTTGCGCGGGCGTCCCGGTCCGAGCCGGGGCACACTGATCCGCTCCAGCACGGGCTGGAACTGAGGAGAATCCCCGCGTTGACCAGCAGTGATGATCAGCGATAACAGCTTCTGGCCCTGCTCGACAGCCAGATGCAGCTTGGTGGTCAGCCCACCCCGAGAGCGGCCCAGCCCGTGGTCGGCGGGCTCGACATCGACGCCGCCGGGTGGCTCTACCTGCAGATCCCCCTTTTACGCGCACCAGCGGGCGTGCTGGTGCGCGCGGGTGATCGTGGAGTCCACGCTCACCTCCCAGGTGATCAGGCCCTTGGCGTTGGCTCTGGCCTGCAGTTCTTTCAAGATCCGCGACCAGGTGCCGTCCCGCTGCCACCGCCGAAACAGCCCGTACACCGTCTCCCACTCGCCGTACCGGGCGGGCACGTCCCGCCACGGCGCACCCGTTCGTGTCCGCCACCGGATCCCATCGATGAGCTGCCGTTTCGTCCACTTCGGCGGCCTGCCCGGCTTCTTACCGACCGGCAGCAACGGCTCCAGGACCACCCACTGAGCGGCAGTCAAATCACCACGACCCACACCAAGATCATCCCAGATGGATCGCTCGGGCGATCCACTGCTCACAACAGGCCCTAACGTTGATCCATGTCCGAAATGCCATCACGGGTCGAACTGCGCCCGCTCACCCTCTCCGACCAGGACGAGTTCTGCTCGCTCGTGCAGGCCAGCACCGAGCTGCACCTGCCATGGATGCAGCTGCCCGCGACCGCGGAGGAGTTCCAGGTCTGGATGCGCCGCTTCGACGACGGCACCAACCTGGGCTTTCTGATCCGTGTCCGGGAGACCGGTGCAGCCGCCGGCACGGTCAACATCAACTCGATCATCCGAGGCCGCTACCAGGGCGCGTCCCTCGGCTATGCAGCCTTCGCCCCGTCCGCAGGGCAGGGTTACATGACCGACGGGCTCACCGTCACCCTGCAGCACGCCTTCACCGACCTGCGGCTCCACCGGCTGGAGGCCAACATTCAGCCAGCGAACAAGGCATCCCTGGCCCTGGCCCAGCGCTTGGGCTTCCGTTACGAAGGGCTGTCGCCCGCCTACCTCTACATCGACGGGGCCTGGCGCGACCATGAACGCTGGTCCATTACCGCACCAAACCCCTGGAAACCCGATCCCTCCCTTCCAGAGGTATGAGCCACACGGCGCCGCTTATGAAACACGTCCTAGTACTCCAGCCGTAGATCGTGATCTCGATGGTGAGGGGCGTCGAGGCGGCAGGTGTCCAGCGTGGATCATCTCGCCCGATATCGCCCATGCCGTCGCGGGCGTCGGCTCCTTCTCCGTCTACCCGAGTTCACCGCGACGGAGGGCGTCCCTTATCTCGCTGAGCTTCGCGGTCGTTGCCGGGGTCCGCTCCTGTGCGCGTTCAGCGAGTCGGAGGGCATCGTCGATCTCGCTGAGCTTCCTGGAGGACAGGACGGCCGCCCGCTCTATCAGGTCGTCCCGGGACACGGTGGTCAGCCACGTGCACGGGATGAAGCCTGGACGCGGGAACGCGAGCCGCAGCACGCCTTCGAGCGGCAGGCCTTCACCGGCGCCGACCGTCACTTCGATGCCCAGACCGCTGATGTCGAGGCCCGCCGGAGCGACGACCTGCATCACCTGGAACCCGGACGCGTCGTCTCCTGACAGCAGTACGACCAACCTCCGCTCGTCGAACTGGACCCACCAGACTTCGCCACGTTGCACAAGCCCTCCGATACACAGGACGGCAGGCAGACGCTGCGCGACCTGACGCGGTGTGGAGACGGGTGCGGCCACCGTTGATGATCGGTGTGTGAAGACAAACGATCATGCGGTGGCCGCAGGTCACAGCGTAGACCCTGCCTGCTGGCAGGAGGCGTTCGAGGGCCTGATGAGCCGGATAGCGGACGCTTCACACGGGTCGAATCCCAACGCCGGGCCCGGAAGTTGGTACTCGGCCTGTTGTCGGACCTGCCGCGCAAGAACTGCTGGACCATCGAGAACGCCCAGGTCGCCGTCTACCTGATCTACGCCGGCCGCCGCGGGCACGCCGCAGTGGACCGGGAACTGTATGACCGATCCCCGGCCCGGGAGCCGGCAGCTGCTGATCCGCCGCAAGCGCAGCACCGGCGAACGTGCCTACTACCGCTGCTACTCGCCTGCCGCTGTGCCGCTGACCACCCTGGTGCGCGTCGCTGGGTCAAGGTAGCGGGTCGAGGAGTTCTTCCAGTCCGGCAAGGGCCTGGCGGCCCTGGACGAGCACCAGGTCCGCCGCTACCCGTCCTGGTCCCGCTGGGTCACCCTGGCCATGCTCGCGCATGCCTTCCTCGCTGTCCTCCGCGCGGACGAACACGAGGGTCATCCCTCGCCCGACGAGCTGATACCGCTCACTTGTGACGAGATCCAACGACTGTTCATCACGCTCGTCGACCGGACCGTCTTTGACCCTGTCCACCGACTTCGCTGGTCCGTCCGGCGACGCCGCCAGCAGGCCCGATCCCAGACCAGCCACTACCGGCGTCAAGCCGCTCAAGCATGAAGATCACGATCTACGGCTGTACTACTAGGCTCTGTCCCGCGACCCTGTGTCGGGGTCACGCGGCATGCGCTGGGGCAGCCACCGCAGAGCCGCGTCGGCGCAGTTCTCTGGGCTGCTGTTGAAGGCGATGGCCGCGTCGGGCGCGTGCCGGCGGACCAGATTGACCACCTTCTCGAAGAGTTCGAGCAACGGCTCGTGCGTGCGGATGCCGCCACCGATCACCACGCAGGCGTAGTCCTCGCGGGTCAGCGCCTCCTCGATCGCTCCTTCAGGGTTCTCCTCCAGTGCCACCAGGCACCAGTCGGCCTCGACGCCGTGGTCGTCGAAACGGGCCCGACCGCGTGCTATCGCCGCCTGGACAGGCTCGGGGTCCCAGCCCTGGATCTTGGCGGGATCGAGGCCGAGCACCAGCACTCGTGCCGTTGTCACGCGTCCTCCTCGCAGAACGGTTCCACGCCGGCGCGATGGTCGAAGGCGGTCACTGGGTCCATCGCCATAGCCGATCTCCTCCGGAGGCCGCACGTTGTCCCGATCCTGCCACGCGCTTCTCGCTACCGGGGCACCATCGACCTACCGGGGCACCATCGACGTCGACTCCATCCGCATCCGGCTCCGCCACCCCGTCACCTGATCACGGACGCGCCTGGGCGCCCTACGGCAGGAGGGCGTCGCCGAGCAGGCGCCAGTGCGGCATCGCGGTCCGGCCCGGCTCGATGCCGATCACCTGGACGCCGACGTGGTCCGCGCCGGCCTCGACGTGGCCGTGGAGCTTGTCGACGACGGCGTCCAGGTCGCCCCAGAACACCAGGTCGTCGACGAGGCGGTCGCTGCCGCCGTCAACGATCTCCTCCTCCGTGTAGCCCAGCCGGCGGAACTTCGCGATGTTGTACGGGCTGGTCAGGTAGGGGTGCAGGTGCTCCCGCGCGACGGCGCGGGCCTTGGCCGGGTCGGACTCCAGCAGCACCGGGTGCTCGACGCCCAGGAACGCGTCCGGCCCGAGGATCTCCCGCGACTGCGCGGTGTGGGCCACGTTGACGTGGTAGGCGTGGGCGCCGGCGGTGCGGTCGCGGGCGAGTTCGAGCATCTTCGGCCCGTACGCGGCCAGGATGCGGCGCATCGGGCCCGCCGGCCTGGGGTTGGGCGTGTCGACCGCGTCCATCTCGTCGAGGTACTCGGCCATGGCCGCCAGAGGCTTGACCCCCGGTCGCGCGAGGCCGCCGAATCCCAGACCGAGCACGTGCCGGTCAGGGTAGGCGTCCGCCAGGAGGAGCGCGGCGCCCTGCGTCCACCGGGCATCGCGCGACCAGATCTGCGCGATGCCGTTGACGACGTGCATCCGCTGGGTGCAGGAGAGCAGGTAGCCGGCGTGGGTGAGCGCCTCACGCCCCAGCAGCTCGGGGATCCAGAACGTCCGCCATCCCCGCTCCTCCAGCTCCTGGATCTCGTCGCGCATCCGCGCGGCGGGCTGACCCTCGAAGTCGAAGGTCCAGACGCCGTACGTCCCCAGTTCCAGGCCATCCAGGCTGCCCATCGAACGCCTCCTTGTCCACGTGCCACATTTGCCAACATATCGGACTATCGCAGAATCTCGATATGACAGGCAACCCGGGCGGCGACAGCAGACCCGTGAACCCCTAGAGGGTCTCTCCGAGGACGGTGACGAGCTGGGCGATGCGCTGCTCGTCACGCTTGTAGTGGGTCCACTTGCCCACGCGGGTGGACCGCACCAGGCCGGCCCGCTCCAGTTCGGCCATGTACGCCGACACCGTCGACTGGGCCAGCCCCGCCTTGGCCTGGATGTGGCTCACGCACACCCCGACCTCGGCCGGGTCGGCGATCGCCTGCTCGGGCGGGAAGTGGCGCTCCGGCTCGCGCAGCCACGACAGCAGTTGCAGGCGCATCGGGTTCGACAGCGCCCGCAACGCGCGGACCACGTCGGGATCCGGTGAAACCGCAGCCTCCGCCATAGGCCCAGGATATAGGGCACTACGAACGTTTCGAACGATTCCGATATGAAGGGACATGGGGGGCGGCCCGCCCCCTCAGAACACCGGGATGATGTCCTCCGGGTCGATGAAGTCCACCGGCACGCCTTCGAGGTCGAGCTCCGGGATGGCGGGGAAGTCGATCCCCCAGCGCTCGACGATGGCGCGGACGCGGGCCATGGCCACCCGCCAGTTCTCCGCCTGATCCTCGTACGACAGCACCCCGAGCCCCGCGTCGCGGGCGTGGTCCATGAGGACGCGGTGGTTGGCCAGGAAGTACGGCGGCAGCTCCCAGAAGCCACCGGGCGGCTCCCAGAGGATCATGGACAGGAACACGAACCCGGCCCGGAGCTGGCGGGTGATGAGGACGCGGGTGTCGTCGGTGAGGCCCGGCCACTCGTTCTCCAGGATGGTCATGCAGATCTGGAGGTGCCGCGACTCGTCGCGGCCGATGCGGTGGAACATCTCCCCGAACACCGGGTGCGTGGTCCCCGACGCCATCCCCCTGAACAGGGTGGACGCGGCCATCTCGCCCATCATGAAGCTGGTGAACAGCACGGGCAGGCTGTACTTGCCGACGGCGGTGTTGTAGCCGTTCCAGTAGCGGCCGCCGTTGTGGTACAGCCAGCCGATGTTGTTGTGCGCCGCCCGCTCCAGGTCGTCGGACGGCGTCCAGTCGAGGGGGCCGCCGGGCCAGAGCTTGGCGATCGCGCGCTGGCAGCACTCCTCGTGGTTCATCTCGTCGCGGGTGATGGAGAAGAAGCACTTGCGGACCGGGTCCTCCTCGTGCTTCTCGAACGCCTGGATGGTGGCCCGGGCGAAGACCGCCGGCCCCGAGGCGTCGAAGTTCGCCAGCACGGCGAACCAGTACATGATGCCGAGCCGCTGCTCGCGGGTGAAGTCGGCCGGGTCGAGGCCGTCCCAGGGCAGGTCGGCGGGGTTCCAGACCGTGCGCTTGGACTTCTCGTAGATGGCCGCGAGCTTGGCGGTCTCGACCCGCCACTCCATCGGGTAAATGTTCGGCTGCGGGATCTCCGGGGCCGGCCAGAAGCCGCCCTCCGGGATCGTGAGGTCCGCCATGTGACACCTCCACCCCCCATCCTGCGCGGAGCCGTCATGCCTGGCAAGCGTCTGAGCCGCATGACGCGGCGGGTTCACGTACGGGTGCGCTGGGTGATCGCCACACAGGCCAGCACGGCCAGCGCCCCCGCCACCGTCACCGCCCCGAACCGCTCCCCCAGCAGGAACCACGCCCACACCAGTGTCAGCACCGGCTGCGTGAGCTGCGTCTGGCCCGCGCGGGCGATCCCGCCCCTGGCCAGGCCGGCGTACCAGGGGATGAAGCCGACGAACATCGACACCACCGCCACGTACGCGAAGCCGGCGAGCGCCTCGGCCGACGGATGGACCGGCGTCGTCACGGCCAGCACGGCGGTCACGGGCGCGGTGAGCGGGAGGGACACGACGAGCGCGTACGAGATGACCTGCCAGCCGGGCGTGTCACGGGCGAGCCGGCCGCCCTCGGTGTAGCCGACGGCCGCCGACAGGAGCGCGCCGACGAGCAGCAGGTCGGCCCACGTGCCCGTCACGCCGGAGCGGGTGAGCGTGAACGCGGTGATCGCGAGGGCGCCGGCCGCGCAGGCGACCCAGAACAGCGGCCGGGGGCGCTCGCCGGCGCGCAGCACGGCGCAGGCGGCGGTGGCGGCGGGGAGGAGGCCGATCACGACGGCCGAGTGGGCGGTCGTCGCCCCGAGATGCAGCGCCAGGCCGCTGAAGACCGGGAACCCGAACACGACGCCGAGCGAGATCAGCGCGTACGAGCCCCACTGGCGCCGGGGCGGCAGGAGCGGGAGCCGGGCGGCCCGGAGGCAGGCGAGCGCGATGACGGCGGCCACGACGGCCCGGCCGACGGCGACGAGCCACGGGTCGAAGCCCCGCATCGCGAACACGGTGGCCGGCATCGAGCCCGAGAAGGCCAGCACGCCGAGGAAGGCGAGCCCCGTCCCGCCCTGCCTCGTGACCTGGGCCGGGCGGACCGCTATCTCGTCCGCGACGATAGCGCTATTCTGGTCTTTCATGGACAACGATAGCAGTATCGCCCAGATCGCCGCGATACTGCGCGAGGAGGCAGGCCGGCTCCGGCCCGGCGACCGCCTGCCGTCCAGCCGGGAGGTCATGCGGCGCCACAACGTCAGCCCGGTGACCGTCTCCAGGGCCCTGGGCCGGCTCGCCGCCGAGGGTGTGGTGGTCACGCGGCCGGGCAGCGGCGCGTTCGTGGCGCACCGCACCGAGCGGCCCGCCGCCGCGCCGGACCTGTCATGGCAGACGGTCGCGCTGGGCGATCGGGTGGTGGACGAGTCGGCCGTGGTGGCCCTGCTGAGCGGGCCGCCCGAGGGCGTGGTGCCGCTGACCGGCGGCTACCCGCACCCGGGGCTGCGGCCGGACCGGCAGCTCGCGGCCGCGGCGGCGCGGGCGGTCCGCCGGCCGGACGCCTGGGCGATGCCGCCGCTGAACGGTCTGGCCGAGCTGCGCCGCTGGTTCGCGGCCGAGGCGGGCGGTGACGTGACGGCCGCCGACGCGCTGATCGTGAGCGGTGGCCAGGCGGCCCTGACGCACGCCTTCCGGGCCCTCGCCGCCCCCGGCACGCCGGTGCTGGTGGAGACGCCGACCTACCCGGGCGCCCTGGCGGCGGCCAGGGCCGCGGGGCTGCGGCCCACGGCCGTGCCGATGGACCGCGACGGCGTACGGCCCGACCTGCTGGCCGAGGCGTTCGCCGTGACGGGAGCGCGGGTGTTCTTCACCCAGCCGACGCTGCACAACCCCACGGGCGTCACGTCACCGCGCGAGCGCCGCGAGCAGGTGCTGCGGGTGGCGCGGGCGGCGGGCGCGTTCGTGATCGAGGACGACTTCGCCCGCTACCTGACCGGCCAGGCGCCGCCGCCGATGGTCTCCATGGACGAGCACGGCGTCGTCGTCCACATCGCCTCGCTCACCAAGGCGCTGTCGCCGAGCATGCGGGTGGCGGCCGTGATCGCGCGCGGGCCGGCGGCGCACCGGCTGCGGGCGAGCCAGCTCGTGGAGTCGTTCTTCGTGGCGCGGCCGTTGCAGGAGACGGCGGTGGAGTTCCTCGGCTCGGCGGCGTGGGGGCGGCACCTGTCGGCGCTGCACGCCGAGATCGCGACCCGCCGCGACGCGATGGCGGCCGAGCTGGCCCGGCGCATGCCGGAGGCGGAGCCGCACCTGCTGCCGAGGGGCGGCATGCACCTGTGGCTGCGGCTGCCGCCCGAGGTGGACGAGACGGCCCTGGTCGAGGCGGCCAAGCGTAACGGCGTGCTGGTGAGCCCGGGGCGGATGTACTACCCGTCGGAGCCGCCGGGGCCGCGCGTGCGGGTCACGCACATCGCGGCGACGCACCTGGCCGAGCTGGCGGAGGGGGTACGGCGGCTGGCCGACGCTCTCCACCGCGTGTCATGAGTGCGGGCCGGCGAAGACCTCGTAGTGCTCGACCGTCAGCTCCCGGTCCACCAGGTAGGCGTCGTCCTCGGGGTAGAAGACCGCGGTCTCCGGCGCGTCGCCGGCGAACGCCCTGACCGCCTCCCACGACTCCCACAGCGAGATCAGGAAGAACTCGGTGCGGTCGCCGTCGTCACGCCGGGTGAAGTAGGCCCCCCGGTTGCCCGGTGTCGAGGCGTAGCCGGGGAACCCGGTGCGCATCAGGTAGTCCTCGTAGGCCGAGGCGTCCTGGGCCCTGGTCCATCCCCGCCAGGTGCGAACGATCATAGGGATCACCGTACAGTGGTGGCATGCTGGCACCCGCGGAGCTCATGCGCGACTTCGTGAACACGTTGGACGTGGAGTCCGGGGCGGACGAGCTGGCCTCCCCGGCGGAGCTGGCGTTGTGGCTGCGCGAGCGCGGCCTGGCCGGCCCGCTCGACCGGGCCGTGGACGACGACCTGACCACCGCGCTGGCACTGCGCGAGGGGCTGCGCGCCGCGCTCCGCCGGCAGGACGGCGGAAGCGGCGGGTTACCTCTCCTGCCGCTCCGGCTGGCGATCGACCCGAGGCCCCGGCTGGTGGCGGTCGAGAGCGGGATCCCGGGGGCGCTGGCCGTGATCGCCGCCGCGGTCACCGACGCCTCCTGGGACCGGCTCAAGGTGTGCGCGGAGATCACCTGCGAGTGGGCGTTCATCGACTTCTCGAAAAATCGATCTCGCTCGTGGTGCTCCATGCGGGTCTGCGGCAACCGCACCAAAACGCGCGCCTACCGGGCGAGGAAGCAGGGTTCGCGTCGTCTCCAAGCCTCAAACACCGATACGGTGTAACTCGTGCCTTGTGGCACGAACGGCAGGCGAAGGAGCGGGCCGAGATGGCAGACGTAGGCGTCCGGGCGGCCCGGCGCGAGGATGTGCTCCAGGTGGCGAATGTTCAGATCCGCGCCTGGCGCTACGGCTATCGGGATTTCCTGCCCGAGGGCCCTTTGGAGCAGATGACCGGCCCGGCGGCCGAGAAGATGTGGCTGCGCCAGTGGGACGAGGCGATCGTCGCCCCGCCCACGTCGAGGCACCGGGTGCTGGTCGCGGTGGAGACCATCCTCGACACCGAGGGGTTCCCCGCGCTCGGCGTGGGCGGCAGCGGCGTCCCCGCCACCCCGCGAGGCGGTGAGCGCGTGGTGGGCCTTGCCTCGCACGCGCCGGCCGAGGACCCCGACCTCGACCCCACCGAGGTGGCCGAGATGCTGACGCTGCTGGTGGACCCGGACTTCGTCCGGCGCGGCCACGGCAGCCGCCTGCTCAACGCGACGGTCGACCACCTGCGCCAGGACGGTTACCGGCAGATCGCCACGTGGGTGTTCGCCGACAACTACGCGGTGCTGGGCTTCCTGGAGTCGGCCGGCTGGGGCGAGGACATGGCCGAGCGCGTGCTCGACATGGGTCGCTCGATCCGCATGGTCCGGCTCACCACCGACATCAGCTAAGGATCTCCGAGATGGCAACCCCCGGCCAGTGGATCGCCGGCGCGCGTCCCCGCACCCTGCCCAACGCCGTCGTGCCCGTCGTGGTCGGCACCGGCGTGGCGATCGGCGAGGGACAGCCGATCTGGTGGCGCGCGGTCGTCGCGCTGCTCGTGGCGCTGCTGCTGCAGATCGGCGTCAACTACGCCAACGACTACAGCGACGGCGTGCGCGGCACGGACGACGAGCGGGTGGGCCCCATGCGGCTCGTCGGCTCGCGGGCCGCGACGCCGCCGCAGGTGCTGGCCGCCGCGTTCGGCTGCTTCGCCGCGGCGGCGGTGCTCGGGCTGACCCTCGTGATCGCCACCCGGGCGTGGTGGATCCTGCTCGTGGGCGCCGCGTCGATCGCCGCCGCCTGGTTCTACACGGGCGGCAAGAACCCGTACGGCTACCGGGCGCTGGGCGAGGCGGCCGTGTTCGTCTTCTTCGGCCTGGTGCCGGTGATGGGCACGGCGTACGTGCAGACCGAGCAGCTCTCGTGGGCGGCGCTGCTGGCCTCGATCCCGGTGGGGCTGCTGTCGTGCTCGATGCTCGTGGTCAACAACCTGCGGGACGTGACGACCGACGCGCCGGCCGGCAAGCGGACGCTCGCGGTGGTGCTGGGCGCCGAGCGCACGCGCACGCTGTACGCCGTGTGCCTGATCGCGCCGTTCGTGGTGGCGGTCGCGATGCTCCCGTGGGCGCCGCTGGCCCCGCTCGCGGTGCTGGCGGCGCCGCTGGCGGTCATGCCGGTCAAGACGGTGCTGCACGGCGCGGTCGGGCCGGCGCTGATCGGCGTGCTGCAGGCGACGGGCAAGCTGCAGATGGCGTACGGCCTGCTGTTCGCGATCGGCCTGGCCGTCAGCCTCTGACCCCCCGCCGAAGGCGAGCGGCGCGGGCAGGCCGAAGGCGGCCGCGATCCGTCATCAGCGGACCGCCGCGCTCATGACGACGCCGCGCTCATGACGACACGGGGCGCCACCTCGATGCCCAGCTCGCGCTCGTGCTCCACCAGCGCCCGCAGCTCCGGCCCCCACGCCTCCTCCGGCAGCACGCCGAAGCCGTGCCGTTCGTACCAGGGGGCGTTCCACGGCACGTCCCGGAACGTCGTCAGCGTCACCGCGGGAGCGCCGCACGCCAGCGCGTGGTCGCGCACCGCCGCGACCAGCCGCCCGCCGATCCCCTGCCGCATCCGCTCGGGACGCACGGCGAGCTGTTCCAGGTGGAGGTTGCCGTCCACCCGTCCCACCAGGGCGAAGCCCACCGGCGGGGACCCCTCGACCAGGACCGACGAGGGGTCTTCGACCTCCTCGACCTGCGTCGTCCCCGCCGGGAACGTGATCCCGACCTGCTCGAACAACGCGTCGGCGGCCAGCTCTATCTCCACCAGGCCGGGCAGTTCCCCGGCGTCGGCCCATCGCACCATGGCGACACGGTCTCATGTTCGGGCGGGACGGCGCCTCTGTAATAGTGTGCAGAGCGTGTGGCTCGGCGGTGCGGCGCCGAGGCTCCTTCCGCACCCGTGCCCACTCGCCTGCTCGCAGGCGGTGGGCACGCCGTGTCTCTCCGGGGCTCCGAGTCTCAGAGGTCCAGCAGGGGCTCCAGGCCCACGGTGAGGCCGGGCAGCTCCCGCACCCTGCGCACGCCGAGCAGCACGCCCGGGGTGAACGCGGCCCGGCTCATCGTGTCGTGCCGGATGGTGAGGATCTCGCCGCCGCCGCCGAGCAGCACCTCCTGGTGCGCGATCAGCCCCGCCAGCCGGACGGCGTGCACGTGGACGCCGCCCACGTCGGCGCCGCGCGCGCCATCGAGCTCGGTGCTGGTGGCGTCGGGCATGGCGCCCAGTCCGGCCTTGGCCCGCGACTCGGCCACCAGCTCCGCGGTACGGCGGGCGGTGCCGGAGGGGGCGTCGGCCTTGTTCGGGTGGTGCAGCTCGACGATCTCGACCGACTCGAAGTGGCGGGCCGCCTGCTGCGCGAAGTGCATCATCAGCACGGCCGCGATCCCGAAGTTGGGCGCGATCAGGGCGTTGGTGCCCGGTGAGGCCGCCAGCCAGCCGCGTACGGTGTCGAGCCGCGCGGCGTCGAACCCGGTGGTGCCGACCACCGGGTGGATCCCGTGCCCGATCGCCCACTCCAGGTTGCCCATGACGACGTCGGGATGGGTGAAGTCGACCACCACCTCGGCGCCTTGCAGGCCCTCGACGGCGTCGTCCTTGTCGAGCGCGGCCACCAGCTCCATGTCGGAGGCCGCCTCGACCGCCTTGCACACCTCGACGCCGACACGACCGCGGGCGCCGAGCACACCTACCTTGATCACACGGTCAACCCTATACGGCCGGTCCGCGCGGGCCACAGGAGGACCCGCGCGGAGCGGCCGGCGTCAGGAGATGGCGCCGGAGAAGTCCTTGTCACCGTACGGGCCGATCACGGCGAGCGTGAGCGGCCGGGTGAGGACGTCGGCGGCCACCTCGGCGACCTCGTCGGGCGTGACCGCGTCGATGCGCGCCAGCACCTCGTCCACGGACAGCAGCTCGTCGTAGACCAGCTCGTTCTTGCCGATCCGCGACATGCGCGAGCCGGTGTCCTCCAGGCCGAGGACGAGCCCGCCGCGCATCTGGCCCTTGCCGCGGACGATCTCGTCGGCGTCCAGCCCCTCCGAGACCACCCGGGCGACCTCGTCCCGGCAGATCTTCAGCACATCGTCGATCTTGGACGGGAGGCAGCCGACGTAGATGCCGAACTGCCCGGTGTCGGCGTAGGCCGAGGTGTAGCTGTAGGCCGAGTAGGCCAGGCCGCGCTTCTCCCGGATCTCCTGGAAGAGCCGCGACGACATGCCGCCGCCGAGCGCGGCGTTGAGCACGCCGAGCGCGAAGCGGCGGTCGTCGGTCCGGGACATGCCGGTGGTGCCGAGCACCAGGTTGGCCTGCTCGGTGGGACGGTCGAGCACCGTCACGCCGGAGTGCGTCTCGATGCCCGGCCCGGTGGTGCGCGGCGGGTCGCAGTCGAGGGGCCCGCCGAGCGCGCCCGCCCGCTCGTACGCCCGCGCGACCAGCTCGACGACGTCCTCGTGCCGGACGTTGCCGCAGACCGAGACGACCGTGCGGCGCGGCTCGTAGTAGCGGCGGTAGTACTCGGCGATCCGCTCACGGGGGAGCTCGTTGATCGACTCGACCGTGCCCAGGATGGGCCGCCCGATCGGGGAGTCGCCGTACAGCGCCGCCGCGAACTGCTCGTACACGACGTCGGACGGGTCGTCGTCGTGCATGGCGATCTCCTCCAGGATCACGCCCCGCTCGGACTCCACGTCGTCGTCGGTGATGAGCGAGCTGGTCACCACGTCGGCGAGCACATCGACCGCGACGGCCAGGTCCTCGTCGAGGACCCGCGCGTAGTAGCAGGTGTACTCCTTGGCGGTGAACGCGTTGATCTCGCCGCCGATGCCCTCGATGGAGGCCGAGATCTCCATCGCGTCACGCGTGGGGGTGCCCTTGAACAGGAGGTGTTCGAGGAAATGGGTGGCCCCCATGTGCTCGGGGGCCTCGTCCCGGGAACCGATGCCGACCCACATGCCGACCGCGACACTGCGCACGGTCGGCATGGTCTCGGTCACCACGCGCAGTCCACCGGGGAGAACGGTGCGCCTGACGACCCCGGCCCCTTCACGGCCGGGGTGCAGCGTGGTGGTGAGGGTCACGAGTTGCGGTCGTCGGCGTCGTCGCGGGGAGCGCGAACCCGCGTGCGGGTGCGGCGGGGCCGCTCCTCACGGGGCTTGTCGTCGGCGGCCGGGGCCCCGTCCGCCGAGGCCTGCTCGCCCCCGGACTCGGCCTTGCCCTCCTGCTCGGCGGCCTCCTTCTCGATGACCTCGACGGGCACGAGGGAGAGCTTGCCGCGCTGGTCGATCTCGGCGATCTCCACCTGGATCTTCTCGCCGACGCTCATGACGTCCTCGACGTTCTCGATGCGCTTGCCGCCGTGCAGCTTGCGGATCTGCGAGACGTGCAGCAGGCCGTCCTTGCCCGGCATGAGCGAGACGAACGCGCCGAACGCGGCGATCTTGACGACCGTGCCGAGGTAGCGCTCGCCCACCTCCGGCATGTGCGGGTTGGCGATGGCGTTGATCGCCGAACGGGCCGCCTCGGCGGACGGGCCGTCGGTGGCGCCGATGTAGATCGTGCCGTCGTCCTCGATGGTGATCTCGGCGCCCGACTCGTCCTGGATCTGGTTGATCATCTTGCCCTTCGGGCCGATGACCTCGCCGATCTTGTCGACCGGGACCTTGATCGTGATGATGCGCGGCGCGGTCGGGTTCATCTCCGCCGGGGAGTCGATCGCCTCCTGCATCACGTCGAGGATCGCCAGGCGAGCGCCCTTGGCCTGCTTGAGGGCACCGGCCAGCACGCTGGCGGGGATGCCGTCGAGCTTGGTGTCGAGCTGCAGGGCGGTGATGACGTCCTTGGTGCCGGCGACCTTGAAGTCCATGTCGCCCATGGCGTCCTCGGCGCCGAGGATGTCGGTCAGCGTCACGTAGCTGTCGCCCTCGCCGATCAGCCCCATCGCGATGCCCGCGACCATGGCCTTGAGCGGCACACCGGCGTCGAGCAGCGCCATCGTGGAGGCGCAGACCGAGCCCATCGAGGTGGAGCCGTTGGAGCTGAGAGCCTCGGACACCTGCCGGATCGCGTACGGGAACTCCTCACGCGTGGGCAGGACCGGGATCAGCGCCCGCTCGGCCAGCGCGCCGTGGCCGATCTCGCGCCGCTTGGGCGAGCCGACCCGGCCGGTCTCACCGGTGGAGTAGGGCGGGAAGTTGTAGTTGTGCATGTAGCGCTTGGTCCGCTCAGGGTTGAGCGTGTCGATGACCTGCTCCATGCGCAGCATGTTGAGCGTCGTGATGCCCAGGATCTGGGTCTCGCCGCGCTCGAACAGGGCCGAGCCGTGCACCCGGGGCACCACGTGGACCTCGGCCGACAGGGCGCGGATGTCCTTGGTGCCACGGCCGTCGATGCGGATGCCCTCGCTGATGACCCGCTCACGCATGAGCTTCTTCATCACCGAGCGGAACGCGGCGCTGATCTCCTTCTCGCGTCCCTCGAACTCGGGCAGCAGCTTCTCGGCGGCCAGCGCCTTGACCTTCTCCAGCTCCGCCTCGCGCTCCTGCTTGGGAGCGATGGTCAGCGCGGCGGCCAGCTCGGTCTTCACCGCGTTCTCGACCGCGGCGTAGACGTCCTCCTGGTAGTCGAGGAAGACGGCGTACTCGGCGGTCTCCTTCGCGGCGACCTGTGCGATGCGCGACTGCGCCTCGCACAGCACCTTGATGAACGGCTTGGCGGCCTCCAGGCCCTGCGCGACCGTCTCCTCGGTCGGGGCCACGGCGCCGTCGGCCACCAGCTTCAGCGTGTCCTTGGTGGACTCGGCCTCGACCATCATGATGGCGACGTCGCCGTCGGCCAGCACCCGGCCGGCCACGACCATGTCGAAGGTGGCCCGCTCCAGCTCGGAGTGGGTCGGGAAGCCCACCCACTGGCCGTCGATCAGCGCGACGCGGACGCCGCCGATCGGGCCGGAGAACGGCAGGCCGGCCAGCTGCGTCGACAGCGACGCGGCGTTGATCGCGACCACGTCGTACAGGTGGTCGGGATTGAGCGCCATGACGGTCGCGACGACCTGGACCTCGTTGCGCAGGCCCTTGACGAACGACGGGCGCAACGGCCGGTCGATCAGGCGGCAGGTGAGGATGGCGTCCTCGGAGGGACGGCCCTCACGCCGGAAGAACGAGCCGGGGATGCGGCCCGCGGCGTACATGCGCTCCTCGACGTCCACCGTGAGCGGGAAGAAGTCGAGGTTCTCCTTGGGCTGCCGGGACGCGGTGGTCGCGGACAGCACCATCGTGTCGCTGTCGAGATACGCGACGGCCGAACCCGCCGCTTGACGCGCCAGACGACCGGTCTCGAACCGGATCGTGCGCGAGCCGAACGCGCCGTTGTCGATAACGGCTTCGGCGGTGTGGACACCCTCCACGGGGGACCTCCTTTTGGTCGGTCACCCGCGCCCTCTTTTCTCACCGGCACCCTCGTTAGGTGCAGCGCCGGTCTTCGATCGAAGCGCCCGGTCTTGCTTACCGGAAGCCACTACCGAGGACCGGCCCGCAGGCGTCGCGGGTCGCATGGTGCTGAGCGGACGCGGGGGCTGTAGTGTCTCGGATCTTCAGTTGTATGCCAGATGCCCGCCGCGTCAGCGGCGACACACCGGCCTTCTGCGCCATATGAGAAGGGAGCGACGCGGACGCCGCTCCCTCACCATGTTATCGCCGCAGGCCGAGCCGCTCGATGAGCGACCGGTAACGCGCGATGTCGACCTTCTGCAGGTACTTCAGCAGGCGGCGCCGGCGTCCGACGAGCAGCAGCAGACCACGACGGCTGTGGTGGTCGTGCTTGTGCGTCTTCAGGTGCTCGGTCAGCTCGCTGATGCGCTTGCTGAGCAGCGCGATCTGCACCTCGGGCGACCCGGTGTCGCCGTCGGCCGTCGCGTACTCGGCGATGATGGTCTTCTTGGCAGCGGTGTCGAGGGACACGGCTCTCCTTCAATCTACGGGCACGCCTGCGAACAGGAAGAGCGAGCGACCGTGCGTGCCTACAGTCACCGCAGCGAAGGCCGTCAGGGCAGCGCGCTGCGGCGCCGTCACAGAGCCGACATGCAAGAGTACCACCACGTGTGGCGTGTCCACGTACTCCGCGTGACGCCGGGGGCCAGGAGGCGGGCCGCGACGGCGGTCAGGCGGTCAGGCGGCGGGCCGCGGCGACGTCGGCGTTGATCTGCTCGACCAGCGCCTCGATCGAGTCGAAGCGGGTGTTGCCGCGCAGCCGGGCCGCGAACTCCACCGCGACGTGCACGCCGTAAAGCTCCAGGTCGTCGCGGTCCAGCGCGTACGCCTCGACGGTGCGCGGCACGCCCTCGAACGTCGGGTTGGTGCCGATCGAGATGGCGGCGGGCCAGCGCTCGCCCGCGTAGACGACCGGCAGGTTGGCGACGGGCACGCACTCCATCCACCCGGCGTAGACCCCGTCGGCGGGGATGGCCGTGTGCGGCGGCGTCTCGACGTTGGCCGTGGGGAAGCCGAGCTGACGGCCGCGCTGGTAGCCGCGTACCACGACGCCCTCGACCCGGTGCGGGCGGCCGAGCTCCGCGGCGGCGCCCTCGACGTCGCCCGCCACCAGCCGCTCCCGGACACCGGCGCTGGAGACCCCGTCGAGCAGCGGGACGGTCTCCACCGTGAAGTCGTGCTTGTCCCCCAGCGCGCGCAGCGTCTCGACGTCGCCCGCCGCGCGGTGACCGAACGTGAAGTCCTCGCCGACCACGACCGTCGCGGCGCGCAGCCGGTCGGACAGCACGGCCTCGGCGAAGTCGTCGGCGCTCGTGCGCGACAGCTCCAGCGTGAACTCCAGCACGCACAACTCGTCCACACCCAGCGCGGTCAGCAGCTCCGCGCGCCGCCGCGGCGTGGTCAGCCTGGGCGTCCGCGAGCCGGGCACGACGACGTCGTCGGGGTGCGGCTCGAACGTGACGGCCACGCAGCGCGCCCCCAGCTCGCGGGCGGCGGCGACGGCCCGCTCGATCACCCGCCGGTGTCCGCGGTGAACGCCGTCGAAGACGCCGACGGCGACCACGGATCTCTCCGAACCCTGCACGCCACCCTGCACGCCGGCCCCATTCGCTCGTGGCGGATCAGTCCCCCCAAGCCTGCCATGCGGCCGGGCGTTCGCTCCAATCGAGGGGGGCGATGGAGAGGGGTACCATCGGTCGCACCATGCCTCGATACGCGCTGCTGATCCTGCCCGCCTACAACCGCGTCTACGGCGAGAGCTCTCCCCGGCTGACCCGGGCCGAACTGGCCGTCTTCAGCGAGCGGGGGCTGCGCGGCGCCGTGTCCGACATCGGCGAGACGCGCATCGGCGGCCTGCCGTACGTGACGTTCGAGACGCCCGAGCCGCTGGGCGAGGACGACGTCGCGCTGCTGTCCAACCTCTCGTCGGTCTACGCCCTCTTCGGGATGGAGGGGTCCGGGATGGAGGGGTCCGGGATGGAGGGCGAGCTGCTGCGGCCGCTGGGCATGCGGCCGCTCGACCGGCTGAGCAGCGACCTGCTCACGATCCAGAAGTACGCGGGCAAGACCAACGAGCACTTCACCAAGCTGCTGCTCAACGTCACCGTGCTGGCCTCCGACTTCCCGCTGGGCGGCAGGCTGTCCGTCTTCGATCCGATGTGCGGGCGCGGCACCACCCTCAACCAGGCCCTCATGTACGGCTACGACGCCTACGGGCTGGACGTGGACGGCAAGGACGTCGAGGCCTACACCGGGTTCGTCAAGACGTGGCTGCGCAACAAGCGGCTCAAGCACACGGCCGAGACCGTGCCGGTGCGCCGCGAGCGGGCGCTGGTGGGCAGGCGGCTCAACGTCGCCTTCGCGCTGTCGAAGGACGAGTTCAAGGCGGGCGACGTGCAGCACGTCTCCGTGGTCAACGCCGACACCCTGCGCAGCCGCGAGTTCTTCAAGCCCCGCTCGTTCGACGTGATCGTGACCGACGCCCCGTACGGCGTGCAGCACGGCAGCCACGGCGGGCGGGCCGGCGGCAAGGGACTGTCGCGCAGCCCCCTGGAGCTGATCTCCAAGGCCGTGCCGGTGTGGGCGGAGCTGCTACGGCCCGGCGGGGCGCTGGGCGTGTCGTGGAACACCTACGGCGGCGGCCGGGAGGAGCTGGCTGCCATCCTCGCCTCGGCGGGGCTGGAGGTGGCGGCGCTCCCCGACTTCGAGCACTGGGTGGACCAGGCCATCGTGCGCGACCTCATGGTGGCCCGCAAGCCGTAGGGTTCGGCTCTCTCGCGTCCGGGTCCACCGCACAGCGGGAGGGGCCGCTAGGAGACGAAGACCGCCAGCGGGCGGGCCGTGCGGCCCTGCTCCTCCACCAGCGCCAGCAGGTCGCCGTCCGGGCCGAACACCCCGATCGGCCCCGCGCCCAGCCCCGCGGCGGGCAGCCGCCCACCGTGGCGGACCAGCGTCGCCTGCTCGGCCGTGACGTCGCGCCGGGGAAAGGCCGCCGCGACCGCCTCGCCGATGGGCAGGACGACGCACTCCTGCGCCAGCTCGTCCAGCGTGCGGGCCATCGACAGGTCGTACGGGCCGACCCGCGTGCGGCGCAGCCGGGTCAGGTGGCCGCCGACGCCGAGGCCCGAGCCGAGGTCACGGGCCAGGGCCCGGATGTAGGTGCCGCTGGAGCAGGTGACCACCGCGTCCACGTCCACCACGTCGTCGTGGGCGCGCACGTCGAGCACCTCGAATCCGTACACGGTGACCGGCCGGGCGGCCAGCTCCACCTCCTCGCCGGCGCGGGCCCGCTTGTAGGCGCGCTGCCCGTCCACCTTGATCGCGCTGACCTGCGGCGGGATCTGCATGATCTCGCCGGTGAGGGCGGCCACGCCCTTGTGGACCTCCGCCGGGGTGACGGCGGCGGCCGAGGCCGTGGCCGTGACCTCGCCCTCGGCGTCGTCGGTGTTGGTGGTCACGCCGAGCCGCATGGTCGCCGTGTAGACCTTCTCGGTCAGCGCCAGGTGGCCGAGCAGCCGGGTCGCCTTCTCCACGCCCACCACCAGCACGCCCGTCGCCATCGGGTCGAGCGTGCCCGCGTGGCCGAGCCGGCGCGTGCCCGCGAGGCGGCGCATCCTGGCCACCACGTCGTGCGACGTCCAGTCGGCGGGCTTGTCGACGATGATCAGGCCACTCTCGGCCATCTAGACCTTCCTCAGAAGCTCGCGGAACCTCGCCATGGTCTCCTCGACGCCGTCGTGCGAGGTGAACCCGGCGGCGCGGTGGTGCCCGCCGCCGCCCATCGCCGCGCACACCGCCGCGACGTCCACCGCGCCCTTGGAGCGGGTGGACACCTGCCAGGCGCCGTCGTCGTCCTCCTTGCACACCACCGCCACCTCGGCCTCGTCGGCCCGGCGCACGATGTCGATGACGCCTTCGAGCTCGCTGTACGGCAGGCCGTACGCGGCCCGGTCGACCCGCGTCACGTACGTCCACACGAGCCCGTCCTCCAGCTTCACCCGGTCGAGCGCGGCGGCGAGCACCTTGAGGTAGCCGAACGGCGAGCGGTCCCACAGCTCCCGGGCGATCTCGTCGGTGCGCAGTCCGGTGGCGACCAGTCGCGCGGCCATCTCGTGGGCCGCGGGAGAGGTCGAGGAGTGCCGGAAGGACCCGGTGTCGGTCACCAGCCCCGCGTACAGGCACGTCGCGATGTCACGGTCCAGGGTGCCGCCGAGACGGTAGATGAGCTGCTCGGCGAGCATGGCCGTGGCGGCCGCCTTCGGGGAGATGAGGCCGAGCGTGCCGAACCCGGAGCACGACGGGTGGTGGTCCACCACGATGAGCTCGCGGGCGGCGGCGGCGTTCGCGCCGAGCAGGCCGAGCCGGTCGGACGACGCCGAGTCGAAGGTGATCATCAGCTCGGGCGCGGCCGGGAAGTCCTGGGGCGGGCTCAGCATGTCCTGGCCCGGCAGGAACCCGAGCAGGCGCGGCACCGCGAACCGGCGGTCGCCGAACGACGCGACGACCCGCTTGCCCAGCGAGCGCAGCACGAAGCCGGTGGCCAGCATCGAGCCGAGCGCGTCGCCGTCGGGCGACACGTGACAGGCGAGGGCGATCTCGTCGGCCCGGGAGATGAGCTCGACCGCCCGCTCCCAGGCCGCCTCGGGGACGCCGCCGCCCAACGGGTCCTGGCCCGTCACGCCGCGGTCTCCCGTGGCGCCGGCCTCCGGCGGGACGACCGCGCGGCCGGGAGGCGCCGTTCGATCAGGAGGCGCCGTGTGGTCGGAAGGCGCCGTCCAGGTGTGGACGTCGGGCGTCACGGCGCCGGGTGTCCCGCCTGGTCGTCCTCCTCCTCATCGGCCTTCTTGTAGGGGTCGGCCTCGCCCGCGTAGGCGGCCCCCTCGGCCTTGCGCGCCACTTCGGCGTCCTTCGCCCGTGCCGCGTTGATGAGGGTGTCGAGCTGCCGCGCGCTGTCGGGCAGCGGGTCGTGCTTGAACGTCAAGGTCGGGGTGAACCGCACACCTGTCTGCCGGCCCACCTCCGCCCGGATGACACCCTTGGCGCTCTCCAGGGCGGCGGCGCTGTCGGCGCGCTCGGCGTCGGAGCCGAACACCGTGTAGAAGACCGTGGCCTCGCGCAGGTCAGCGGTGATGCGCGTGTCGGTCACGGTGACGAAGCCCAGGCGCGGGTCCTTGATCCGCCGCTCCAGCATCTCGGCGACGATCTGCTGGATGCGGTCGGCGAGCTTGCGCGCTCGCGCTGCGTCCACCATGTTCGCTCCCCCTCACGCACGACGCCTGTCGTGCAGTCGTTCAGTCTTCGTCGTTGTAGAGCCGCTGCCTGGCCGACAGCAGCTCGATCTCAGGCCGGAACGCCACCAGCCGCTCGCAGGCGTCCATCACTTCCTTGCAGTTGGCCGCCGAGGCCGACACCACCGCGATGCCGACCTCCGCCCGGCGATGCAGGTCGAGATGGCCGGTCTCGGCCACGGCCACGGCGGGAAAGCGCCGCTGCACCTCCGCGACCAGGGGACGCACGACGGAGCGCTTCTGCTTCAGCGAGTGGACGTCGCCGAGCAGGATGTCCAGGGTAAGAGCACCCACATACATCGTTGGTTGCCACCGCTTGTCCTGGTGAGTGAGACGCACGCCGGTCCTGCTGCGGTGGGGACCAGGCCCGGGCGTGCGAGGGGCGCTCGGCGGATGGTCCGCCGA
>NZ_JBEXDT010000066.1:0-55642 GCF_040605905.1 Nonomuraea sp. NPDC005501
TCGACGCTCTTGCGATCTGCCGAGCCGAGCGGCCCGCCCGCGCCGGCGACCACCGGCGCCTCGCCCCGCGCCGTCTTGACGGCCACCTGCACGGCGGACTCGTGTTCGGCCTCCGACAGGGCGGGGAACTCGCCGGTGCCGCACGCCACGAACACCCCGCCCGGCCGGTGCGCGAGCCCGCGCCTGATGTGCTCGGCCAGCACCTCCTCGGCCAGGCGCCCGGCCGCGTCGAACGGCGTTACCGGGAAGAAGAGGATCCCGCTGAGGTTCATCCGATCTCCAGTTCGGTTCGCCAGTCGCGCTTGGGGGTCCAGCCCAGCAGCCGCTCGGCCTTGGCCGAGGTGAAGGCGGGGGCGGTGCCGGTCAGCGCGGCGGCGGTGGCCGCGGTGGCGGGGTTGACGGCGGGCAGCAGCTCCGCCAGGGGCTCACGGGCGAGGGCGTCGGCGGCTCCGGCGAAGAACACCTCGCCGTTCGGGATGTCCCACATCCGGTCGATCAGGACGGAGAGCATGTCCGAGGCGTCGCGCGCGTCGATGTAGTTGAACAGCGACACCCCGGCGATCTCCGGCCGGTCCAGCCGCTCCGCGATGGTGTGGCCGGACTGGGTCGGCGCGCCGGCCCACTCCTCCGGTGCCACCACGAAGCACGGCCGCACGGCCGCGAACCTCGTCTCGGAGTCGCGCGCGAAGGCGGCCATGGTCTGCTCGGCCACCAGCTTCGACAGGCTGTAGGCGTTCCACGGCTCGGCCGGGTGCTCCTCGTCGATCGGCAGGTAGCGCGGCGCCCAGCCGCGGGGCGCGCCGTAGCCGATGACGGTCGGGCTGCTGGCGATGACCACACGGCCCACCCCGGTGTTGCTCGCCGCCTCGCAGACGTTGAAGGCGAGCTGGGTGTTGGTCCGGTAGATGACGCCCTCGGGCCGGCTGAACGGGGTGGCGATGGCGGCCAGGTGGACCACCACGTCCGGGCGGAAGCGGGCGAGCACGTCGTACGCCTGGCCGAGGTCGGTCAGGTCGGCGGGCAGGGTGGACGCCGCCTCCGGCGGGGTGCCCGGCACGACGTCGACGCCGATCACCTCGTGACCGGCCTGCGCCAATGTGGCGACCACGCTGCGCCCTAGCCGGCCGGCGCTCCCGGTCACCAGTGTTCGTGTCATCGGATCTTTCACCACTCCTGGGGTTCGCGTTCGGCAACCGGTTGCAAAAAGTATTGAGGTTTCGTTCCGGCAACGTCAAGCGGCGGAGGCGCGCCCTCCCCTCCCACTTGGGGGAACATAGGGGATAGGGTGGTGCGCCGGCGGTCCCTCCCGGGCGGCGACGACGCATTGACAGCGATACAAACGCTTGCACTAAAGTACAAGCTGTGGTCGGAGGAGGCCAGGCGTGGCGGTGACGATTCGCGACGTGGCACGCGCTTCCGGCGTCCACGTCTCCACGGTGTCACGTTCCTTCTCCGCGCCCCACCTGGTCAACCCGGAGACCCGCACCCGCGTGCTGGCCGTCGCCGAGGACCTGGGCTACCGGCCCAACCGCGCCGCCCGCGCGCTGACCACCGGCCGCACCCACAACCTCGGCCTCATCGTGGCCGACATCGCCAACCCCTTCTTCCCGCCGCTCATCAAGGCCGCCCAGGCCCAGGCACGGCTGCGCGACTACCACGTGTTCGTGGCCGACACCGACGAGGATCCCAAGGCGGAGGAGGATCTGATCCAGACCCTCACCAAGCAGGTGGACGGCGTCCTGCTGTGTAGCCCGCGGTTGACCAACAGGACGATAGAGCGCCTGCGCGAGGAGATCCCCTTCGTCCTGGTCAACCGGCGCGTCCGGGGCATGCCCACGGTGCTCATGGACGTGGGGCGCGGGGCCCGGCTCGCCGTCGAGCACCTGACGGAGCTGGGGCACCGCCGCCTGGCCGTCGTCACCGGTCCCAGCGGCTCCTGGACCAGCAAGGAGATGCAGGAGGCGGCCGCCGCGATGAGCGAGGTGGACGTCGTCTTCCTCGGCCCCAACCCGCCGACCGAGCTGGGTGGCCTGGCCGCCGCCGCCGACGTGCTGGCCTCGGGCGCCACCGGCGTCCTCGCCTACAACGACCTGGTCGCCATCGGCCTGATCGAGGGGCTGTCCGAGCGCGGGGCCGAGGTGCCGCGCGACATCAGCGTGATCGGCGTGGACGACATCGTGGCCGGCCGGCTCGGCCGTCCCAAGCTCACCACCATCGCCATGCCCACCGCCGCCGCCGGGCGAATCGCCGTCGACATGCTGCTGCAGTCGGTCGACTCCGAGGGGGCCACGGGTGTCACGATGCTGGAGACCACCCTGATCGTCCGAGAGTCCACGGGAGAGGCACACACATGATGTTCGGAACACTGCCGTCGGGCGAGCGCGTCGAGCGCTTCGAGCTGACCTCGGGGCGGCTGCGCGCGGCCGTGCTCAGCTACGGCGCCGTGCTCCAGTCCTTGGAGGTGTCCGGCGTCAACGTGGTGCTCGGACTCGACACGCTCGAGGACTACCTGACCCGCAGCCGCTACTTCGGCGCGGTCGTCGGCAGGTACGGCAACCGCATCGCCGGCGCCGCGTTCACCCTCGACGGGGTCGCCTACACCCTGCCCCGCAACAACGGGCCCAGCAGCCTGCACGGCGGCGTCGAGGGCTTCGACCGCAAGGTGTGGACGGTCGCCGAGGCCACCGGCTCCTCCGTGACGCTCACCCTGACCAGCCCCGACGGCGACCAGGGCTACCCGGGCACGCTCACCGCCTCCGTCACCTACACCGCCGACGGCGACGCGCTGCGCATCGACTACACCGCCGAGACCGACGCGCCCACGGTGCTCAACCTCACCAACCACTCCTACTTCAACCTGGCCGGCGCCGGCCGGGGCGACGTCCTCGGCCACGAGATCGAGATCGGCGCCGAGCACTACCTGCCGGTCGACGACGACAAGATCCCGACCGGTGACCTCGCCCCGGTCAAGGGCACGCCGTTCGACTTCACCACGCCCCACGCCATCGGCGCCCGCCTCGACGGCGCCTACGACCACTGCTTCGTGCTGGACGGATCCGGCGGCATGCGCGTCGTCGAGCCGGCCGGCGGCCTGACCATGGAGGTCACCACCACGGAGCCGGGCGTGCAGTTCTACGCCGGCGGCATGCTCGACGGCGTCGCCACCCCCTTCGGGCCGCACGCGGGCTTCTGCCTGGAGACCCAGCACTTCCCCGACTCGCCCAACCAGCCGCAGTTCCCCTCCACGGTGCTGCGGCCGGGGGAGCGCTTCACCTCCAGCACGACCTACCGCTTCCCGGCCTGACGCCCGGCTTACACCCGTTCGCGAACGGCATCGGCGAGCCTGAGTGCGTTCGCCACCGTCTCGGAAGTACCTTTGGCATCATGGCCACCCGTACGCCGAAAAGCGCATCGAAGGGGCCGGCGAAGCGGTCGACCACGCCGCGCCCGGCCCCCGCGAAGCGGGGATCCACGCCGTCGGGGCGCCCGAGGGCCAGGGGATCATCGTCGGCCCGCAAGGCGTCCCTGACCCATCAGGACCCGATCACCTGGGTCTTCACGATGATCGGCAAGCTCGTCGTCGGGCTGTGGATGCTCGTGGCCAACGGCATCGGCGGCGCGGCGCGGGCGCTCGGCAAGAACGCCCGCGAGCTCGACCCGGCGCACCGGCGCGACGGCGTGGGCCTCGCGGTCCTGGCCGGCGCCATCGTGCTGGCCGCGATGACCTGGCGCGCCTCCGAGGGCACGGTCGCCACCGTGGTCAACGTGGTCGTGCGCGCGATGTTCGGCTCGCTGGCGTGGGCGCTGCCGCTGCTGTTCGGCCTGCTGGCCTGGCGGTACCTGCGCCACCCCGACCAGAACGCCGACACCGGCCGCATGGTGATCGGCTGGAGCGCGCTGCTGATCGGCGTGCTCGGCGTCATCCACGTGGCCAACGACGTGCCCTACCCCAACCCCGCGGGCACCGCCAACGACGGCATGGACCGGGTCTCCCAGGCGGGCGGCCTCATCGGGTTCATCGTCTCGGCCCCGCCCATGAGCATCCTGCCCTCCTGGATCACGATCCCCCTGCTGCTCATGCTGTCCGGCTTCGGGGTGCTCGTGATCACGGCCACGCCGGTCCACCGCATCCCCGAGCGGCTGTCGGAGCTGCGGCACCTGCTGTTCGAGCAGCGGGGCACCGCCCCGGCCGGCGCCTCCAGGCCCGAGGTCCGCCGACAGCGGCGGGTCCGCAAGCCCGCCGAGCCCGGCGCCGAGCGCGAGGGCGAGCCGCCGTACGACACGCCTGTCCTGTCCGACCAGGACAAGCGGGCCGACCACGCGCCGGAGATCGTGCCGGGTCTGGTGGACGAGGAGCCGCCCGCGCCCGAGCCGGCCAGACGGCCCGAGCCGCCGGAGCCGACGCCCGCGCCGCGCAAGGTCGAGCAGCTCGTGCTCTCGCCGCAGGCCGGCCCGTACAGCCTGCCGGACCTGCAGTTCCTCAAGCCCGGCAGCCTGCCCAAGCCGCAGACCAAGGCCAACACCACCGTGGTCAACGCGCTGACCAGCGTGCTGGAGCAGTTCGCCATCGACGCGCAGGTGATCGGCTTCACCCGCGGCCCGACCGTCACCCGCTACGAGATCGAGCTCGGGCCCGCCGTGAAGGTGGAGAAGGTCACCGCGCTCACCAAGAACATCGCGTACGCGGTGAAGTCCGCCGACGTCCGCATCCTGTCGCCCATCCCCGGCAAGTCGGCCATCGGGGTGGAGATCCCGAACGCCGACAAGGACCTGGTGGCGCTCGGCGACGTGCTGCGCTCGCAGGTGGCCCAGGCCGACCACCACCCGATGATCGTGGGGCTGGGCAAGGACGTCGAGGGCCGCACGATCGTGGCCAACCTCGCCAAGATGCCCCATCTGCTCATCGCGGGCGCCACCGGCGCGGGCAAGTCCGTCTGCGTCAACGGCCTCATCACCTCGATCCTCATGCGCGCCACCCCCGACGAGGTGCGCATGGTGCTCGTCGACCCCAAGCGGGTGGAGCTCTCGGTGTACGAGGGCATCCCGCACCTGATCACGCCCATCATCACCAACCCCAAGAAGGCCGCCGAGGCCCTCGAATGGGTCGTGGGGGAGATGGACCGCCGCTACGACGACCTGGCGGCCTCCGGGTTCCGGCACGTGGACGAGTTCAACAAGGCGGTGCGGGCCGGCAAGCTCCAGCCGCCGCCGGGCAGCGAGCGGGTCTACCAGCCGTACCCGTACCTGCTGGTGATCGTGGACGAGCTGGCCGACCTCATGATGGTGGCCCCGCGCGACGTCGAGGACTCGATCGTGCGCATCACGCAGCTCGCCCGCGCCGCCGGCATCCACCTGGTCATCGCCACCCAGCGGCCCTCCGTGGACGTCGTCACCGGTCTCATCAAGGCCAACGTGCCGTCCCGGCTGGCGTTCGCCGTCTCCTCGCTCACCGACTCGCGGGTCATCCTCGACCAGCCCGGCGCCGACAAGCTGGTCGGCCAGGGCGACGCGCTGTTCCTGCCGATGGGCGCGAGCAAGCCCATCCGCATCCAGAACGCGTTCGTCTCGGAGAAGGAGATCGCCGAGATCGTCGCGCACTGCAAGACGCAGATGCAGGCCGAGTACCGCGACGACGTGGCCGCCGCGCCCGTCAGGCGGGAGATCGACGAGGACATCGGCGACGACCTGGAGCTGCTGATCCAGGCGGCCGAGCTGATCGTGACGACCCAGTTCGGCTCCACCTCGATGCTCCAGCGCAAGCTGCGCGTCGGGTTCGCCAAGGCCGGGCGGCTGATGGACCTGCTGGAGAGCCGCTCCGTGGTGGGCCCCAGCGAGGGTTCCAAGGCCCGTGAGGTGCTCGTCAAGCCCGACGATCTGGCGGCTCTGCTGGCCGACCTGCGCGGCGGGTGACCCCGGTGTGCACTCCCTGACGATTACTGGTTGAATAGGACTGATTACGGTTCGTCAGGGGCTGGGAGGCGTGCGCCGTGGAGGACCAGAACGCACAAGAGCAGGACGCGCCGGTACAGGACGCGGACAGGCAGAGCGTCGGAGCCATGCTGTCCACTGCGAGACGGTCGGCGGGCATGACGGTCGAGCAGCTCAGCGCGGTCACCCGCGTTCGCGAGGCGATCATCAACGCCTTCGAGCGTGACGAGTTCGCGCAGTGCGGCGGCGACTTCTACGAGCGGGGGCACATCAGGGCGCTCTCCAGAGCACTCGGCCTCGATCCCGAGGCCATGGTCCAGCGCTACGACGAGTTCAACGGCGGGCGCCCGCCCGCGCTGCAGATGGCCGGCGTCTTTCGGACCGACCGCGTGCTGCGGGCGGCCGAGCGGCGCGGTCCCACCTGGTCGATGGGGCTGGGCGTCGTGCTCAGCCTCGTCGTGATCTTCGGCGTGGTCCGCGTCATGGGCGGAGGGACGCACCCGGCCGCGGTGGAGGACATCCCCGCCGGCCAGGGCGCGCCGGCCGCCGAGCTGCACCAGCGCGCCAAGCCGGCGCCGCCCAGGGCGAGCGCGACCGTCGCCAAAGAGGTGGTCGTCCAGGTCAAGGCCAAGCGCTCGTCCTACGTCAACGTCCTCGACGCCCAGGGGCGCAGGCTGTTCGCCGGGACGATGCAGCCCGGCATGACATCCACCTGGCGGGCTCCGAACCGGGTCGACCTTGAGGTCAGCGACGCCGACGCGGTGTCGGTGCAGGTCAACGGCAAGAAGGTCGGCAAGCTCGGGTCGCGCGGCGAGACGGTGCGCCGCTCGTTCGGGCCGCCGGCGCCACCGGCGAGGTAGCCCGTGCATCGGGTGGTGGCCAACTCCCGATACCGTAGTGTTCACCATGTCATCCCGCCGAACCGCATCGCTGATCACCCTGGGCTGCGCGCGCAACGAGGTCGACTCCGAGGAGCTCGCCGCGCGACTTGAGGCTGCCGGCTGGCAGCTGGGCGACGACGACCCAGACGTCGTCGTCGTCAACACGTGTGGCTTCATCGACTCGGCGAAGAAGGACTCCATCGACACGCTGCTGGCCGCGGCGGACTCCGGCACCAAGGTGGTCGCCGCGGGCTGCATGGCCGAGCGTTACGGCAACGAGCTGGCCGAGGCACTGCCCGAGGCCAGCGCGGTCATCTCCTTCGACGACTACGCCGACATCGGCGGCCGCCTCGACGACGTGCTCGCCGGGCGGCCGCTCAAGCCGCACACCCCGCGTGACCGCCGCACCCTGCTGCCCATCTCGCCCGTCGACCGGGCCGCGGCCCCCAAGGCCGCCATCCCGGGCCACGGCGACCTGCCCGACGGGCTGGCGCCCGCCAGCGGCCCCCGCGTGCTGCGCAAGCGGCTCGACGAGAGCCCGGTGGCCTCGCTCAAGCTCGCCTCCGGCTGCGACCGGCGCTGCACCTTCTGCGCCATCCCGGCCTTCCGCGGCGCCTACGTCTCGCGTGACCCCGAGGAGCTGCTGGCCGAGGCCGACTGGCTCGCCCACCGCGGCGTGCGCGAGCTGGTCCTCGTCAGCGAGAACTCCACCTCCTACGGCAAGGACCTCGGCGACCTGAGGGCGCTGGAGAAGCTGCTGCCGCGCCTGGCCGCCGTCGAGGGCATCGACCGGGTGCGCGTCAGCTACCTCCAGCCGGCCGAGCTGCGACCGGGGCTGCTGGAGGTCATCGCGGGCACCGAGGGCATCGCCCCGTACTTCGACCTGTCCTTCCAGCACGCCAGCGGCACGGTGCTGCGCCGGATGCGCCGCTTCGGCGACCCGGAGCGCTTCCTGGGGCTGCTGGAGAGCATCCGCGAGCACGCCCCCGAGGCGGGTGTGCGCTCCAACTTCATCGTGGGCTTCCCCGGCGAGACCGAGGAGGAGTTCGGCGAGCTGGTCGGCTTCCTGGAGCAGGCGCGGCTCGACGTGATCGGCGTGTTCGGCTACTCCGACGAGGACGGCACCGAGGCGGCCGGCTTCGACGGCAAGCTCGACCAGGAGACCGTGGACGAGCGCGTGCGCGTGCTGACCGAGCTGGCCGAGGAGCTGACCGCGCAGCGGGCCGAGGAGCGCATCGGCACCGAGGTCGACGTGCTCATCGACGACGACCTGGGTGACGGCGGCTATGAGGGCCGGGCCGCCCACCAGGGTCCCGAGGTGGACGGGTCCGTGACCGTGCAGGGCATCGGCCTGGTGCGCGGCCAGATCGTGCGCGCGGTGGTGGTCGACGCCGAGGGGGTCGACCTGATCGCGCGCATCAAGGCCGGTCCATGACGAGGGACGAGCGCCGCGTGGTCAGCCCGTGGAACATCGCCAACGTGCTCACGGTCCTGCGGTTGGTGCTCGTCCCCTTCTTCGTCTTCTGCCTCTTCATGCCGGGCATGGGCTGGCGCCTGGGCGCGCTGGCCGTCTTCGGCGTGGCGTCCATCACCGACCATCTCGACGGCGAGCTGGCCCGCCGCTACGGGCTGATCACCGACTTCGGCAAGATCGCCGACCCGATCGCCGACAAGGCGCTGACCGGGGCGGCGCTGGTGTCCCTGTCGCTTCTCGGCGAGCTGCCGTGGTGGGTCACGCTGGTGATCCTCGGCCGTGAGCTCGGCATCACAGTGCTGCGCCTCATGCTGATCCGCCGCGCGGTCATCCCGGCCAGCTACGGCGGCAAGGTCAAGACCGTGCTGCAGATCGCCGCGATCGTCCTGTACATCCTGCCCGGCGTCTACGACCCGCTCCGCTGGACGGTCATGGGCGCCGCCCTGCTGGTCACGGTCGGCACGGGCATCGACTACGTGGTCCGAGCCGTCAAGCTCCGCAAGGTGGCGCGGCAGGTTCGGGGGGAGTGACCATGGCTGCGGCCGCCGAGGCCATCACGCTGCTGGTGGAGCGGGGGGCCACGCTCGCCGTGGCCGAGTCGCTGACCGGGGGGCTCATCGGGGCGACCCTCACCGCCGTCCCGGGGGCGTCCAAGGCGTTCCGGGGCGGGGTCGTCTCCTACGCGACGGATCTGAAGCAGGCGCTGCTGGGGGTTTCCGGCGATCTGCTGCGACGGGAGGGGGCCGTCCACCCGGACGTCGCGGCGGCGATGGCGGCGGGCGTGGCCAGGGTGTGCGAGGCGACGTACGGGCTGGCCGTGACCGGGGTGGCGGGGCCCGAGCCCCAGGACGGCAAGCCCGTCGGCACCGTGCACGTGGCCGTCAGCGGGCCCGGCGGAGAAATATGGCTGCGGGAGTTGAGACTCCAGGGGTCGCGCGAACGTATCAGGGTAAAGACGGTGGACGAGGCGGTTGATCTACTAACAGGTGTGCTTAAGCCGAACAAGGGGGAACATTCCGGGTGATTACCGTGTTACGTCCCGAGCGAACATGACAGGCACGGTCTGACGCGGTGTCGGTCGATACAGGTACGGTGGAGCTGTGAGTGAGGTCCGAGAGCCAACGTCAAGCAACGAGCGCCCGGCAGGCAGGCCGGGTGCGTCGCATGACGGGCCGGGAGCGACGATCCGGGGACGGCAGGGCCCCATGACGACGGCGAGGAGCATGTACCAAGCGAAGAAGAAGGATGGGCGGCACGATCCGATCGCGCGGGGCGTGGTGAAGTCTTCCACGCCGGGGAGGGAGCGACAGATGATTTTGCTGCGTCAGCTGCTCGGCGATGTGCTGAGGCGGTTGCGCGTGCGGCAGGGACGCACTCTCCGTGAGGTGTCCACGTTGGCGCGGGTCTCGCTGGGCTACTTGTCCGAAGTGGAGCGTGGCCAGAAAGAGGCGTCGTCCGAGTTGCTGGCCTCGATCTGCGGCGCCCTCGGCGTTCCGCTGTCGCAGGTTCTGCGTGAGGTGTCCGACCAGTTCGCCCTGGCTGAGCTGCAGGCTGCCCCCGTGCTCGCAGACGTCCCCGACCACGAGCGCATCCCCCTTGCCGAAACGGTGCCCGGATCGATCTCCGACTCCGTGTTCCCCGAGGTCAAGGACATGGTGGCCGCCTAGCTCGGCTGGCAGGCGCCGCACCACAGGATCAGCCGTTCCTGTGGCTGTGCCCCCATCTCCCCACGGCTGATGCGCGTGCCGCATCGGCGACACGGCCGCCCCGCCCTGCCGTAGACCCAGGTCTGCGCGCCGGGACGGCGATCGCCTGTCGTCACGGTGCCCGCGTGAGCCTTGTTCGCGTTCAGCAGCCGCTGGGCCAGCGTGACCATCCCCTCCAGGTCCGCCACGTCCCCGACCTTCCGCCACGGCCAGACCCCTCTGAGGAACAGCGTCTCGGCGCGGTAGATCGTGCCGATTCCCGCAAGGTTGCGCTGGTCGAGCAGCGCCTCCCCGATCGTCCTGTCCGGCTCCAGCAGCAGCCGCCGCACCGCCTCGGCGGGGTCCCAGTCGTCGCCGAGCAGGTCGGGTCCCAGATGTCCCACCACTCGTGACTCCTCGGCGGTCCGCAGCAGGTCCACCATCCCCAGCCGGTGCCCGACCGCCTCCCACTCCGTGTTGGCCAGCACGAGCCGGACATCGTCGCCGCCCACACCGCGTGCTCCGGGGCTCTGGAGCGCGCCGTTCCGGGTCCGCCTTCCGGCCGGAGCGATGCGCCAGCTCCCGTCCATGCGCAGGTGGGTGTGCACGGTCAGGCCGCCCTCGACGCGGGTGAGCAGGTGCTTGCCCCGCGACACCGTCGTCAGCACGGTCCGCCCGCGCAGGTCGGCGGTGGCGTGGCGGGGCACCCGGAAGTCGGATCTGGTCAGCACCCGCCGGTCGAGCGCGCCCCGCAGCCGGCCGGCGGCACGGTGGACGGCGTCTCCTTCGGGCATGCCCCCAGTCTAGGAACCCGGTGCGGGGTGTCCTGTCGCCGGTCTTGGGACGATCAGTCCCAGGCGGCGGGGTCGGCGGCGAGCTGGCGCACGCGCTCCGGCAGCACACCGCTCGCGACCTGCTCCAGCGTGACCTCTTCGAGGATGGAGCGCTCGGTGGACCGCAACGCGATCCACACCTGCTGCAGCGACTCCGCCGGGCCGCGGTAGCCGACGTGCTCGGGGCGCTCGCCGCGGACGTTGGCCAGCGGCCCGTCGACCGCCCTGATCACGTCGGCGAGCGAGATCTCGCCCGCGGGACGTGCGAGCACGTAGCCGCCCTCGGGGCCCCGCTGGCCGCGGACCAGGCCGGCGCGGCGCATCTGGAGCAGGATGTTCTCCAGGTATTTGGGCGGCATGTCCTGCTCCTTGGCGAGCTCGCCCACGGTGGTCGGTCCGGCACCGGCTGCGGCGAGTTCGGCGGCGGCACGGAGGGCGTAGTCGACCCGAGCGGAAAGGCGCATGTTGTCGATTATCCCTCCTGGTCAACAGTGGTTATGCGCAAGGCCGCCGAAAGCGTGAGGTGATCGGAGACCTCGCAACCGCCCTGCCTGGGCGGACATCCCGTAGACGCGTTTTCGGTCCTTTTCGGGCTCTTCGGCTCGTCCGCCGGCCGGGAGGAAAGGATGGGAGCGTGCCCAAAGGGCCGTTTTTGCGAGGAATCCTCGCGTTCACCTGCGGTGATCAGCGACAGGAGGAGCGCTAAACTTCCAACAACCTTTTCGATTAGACGGTGGGATACAGCGTGGAGCGACGCCCTGGTGTGCCCAGACTGCTCAGGGAGATCAACGACCGGGCCGCGCTCGAGTTGCTGCTCTCCACCGGTCCGATGACGCGGGGGCAGATCGGCGAGCTGACCGGCCTGTCCAAGGTCACCGCCTCCCAGACGCTCGCCCGGCTGGAGGAGCGCGGCCTCGTCGAGGTCGTCGGCGCCCAGGCGGGCGGCCGCGGGCCCAACGCGGCGCTCTACTCCGTCATCCCCTCCAGCGCATACGTGGCCGGGCTGGAGGTCGGGCCGGAGCTGGTCTCGGCGGCCGTCGCCGACATCCACGGCCGCACGGTGGCGGAGGTGACGTTCGCCCCCAACGGCCACGACGACCTCGTCCCCGTCGTCCACGGCGCCATCATGAAGGCGTGCCGCAGCGCCAAGGTCAGCGCGGCCCGGCTGCGCGGCGTCGTGATCGGCACGCCCGGCGTGGTCGACCCCCGCACCGGCGACGTCCGCTACGCCTTCGACCTGCCGGGCTGGCACGACGGCAGCCACGAGGCGCTGGCCGGCGACCTCAAGCGCGCGGTCACCATCGAGAACGACGTCAACCTCGCCGCCGTCGCCGAGCGCGCCGACGGCGCCGCGGCGGGCATCGACGACTTCGTGCTGCTGTGGGCGAGCCGCGGGCTCGGCCTCGCGGTGATGCTGGGCGGCAAGCTGCACCGGGGCCGGTCCGGCAGCGCGGGCGAGATCGGCTACCTGGCGGTGCCCGGCGCGGCGCTGCCCGAGGAGATCCGCACCTCGCCGGGGCGGCTGCCCTCGCTGGCGGGCGGCCTGCAGTCGCTGGTCAGCGCGGAGGCGGTGGCCGAGCTCGCCGCCGGCTACGGGTTCGTGGCGGCGAGCGCGAGGGAATGCGTGGAGGTGGCGGTCGCGGCGGGCGCCCGGGGCGAGCCGCTGCTGGACGAGCTGGCCCGCCGGCTGGCGCTGGGGGTGGCCGCGGTCTGCGTGATCCTCGACCCCGGGCTGGTCGTGCTGGGCGGCGAGGTGGGCCACGCGGGCGGCCGCGCGCTCACCTCCCGGGTGGAGGAGGCGGTCGCCCGCGTCTGCCCGGTACGGCCCCAGGTGGCGACGAGCACCGTGGAGGGCAACCCGGTCCTGCGTGGCGCCGTCCTGGCCGCCCTCCATCAGGCCCACGAGGAGATCTTCGCCTCCTGACGTGGCCCAGGGGTCCGGTCAGGCCGTCAGGAGCTCCATCGCGGCCTGGGCGTTGGCGCGGGCCGCCCCGTACGTCGCGATGTAGGCGGCGCTGCCGGGCCGCCACACCGGCAGGCCCATCTCCACCACGATCGCGTCCGGCCGGGCGGCCACCAGCGCCGAGACCAGGGCCCGGCTGTCGGCGTAGCGGTGGGCGTCCTTGACGACCACGACCAGCGACCGGCCGGCGGCGCGTTCCAGGAGGGCGTCCGCGTCCGCGTCGGCCGGCCGTACCCGGAGGACCTCCGCCTGCGGCAGCCACGGCGAGACGCCCCACGGCACGTCGCCGACCGCGATGGTCGGCGGGGTGTCCACCTCCACCACCAGCGGGTCCGTCAGCGGCCCGGCCGAGCCGTCGAGGCGGACGGCCCGCCTGGCGGCGTGCAGGCCGATCGGCGGCACACCGCCGCCGCGCGTCTCGTCCGGCGCGTCGGCGGAGCGGACCTCGTGGGCCACGCCGGCGCGGGTGCCGAACCAGGTGCGCAGCGCCGTCGTGCGGGCCGCGGCCTCCTCCAGGCGCGCCACCGGCAGACGGCCGTCCCGGGCCGCCGCCACGATCGTGTCGACGATCCACGCGACCTCGTCCGGGCCCGGTTTGGGCCCGAGGCAGAGCAGGTCGGCGCCGGCCGCCAGAGACTGGACGGCCCCCTCGGCCAGCCCCACGCCCTCGGTGATGGCCTGCATGTCCAGCGCGTCGGAGATCACCACCCCGCGGTAACCCAGCTCCTCGCGCAGCAGCCCGGTGAGCGCGGCGGAGGACAGCGTGGCCGGCCGGTCACCGGTCAGCGCCGGCACCGCGACGTGCGCCGTCATGATCGACTTGGTGCCCGCGCCGATGGCCGCGCGGAACGGCGCCAGCTCCCTGGCGCGCAGCACGTCCAGCGGCACGTCCACGACCGGCACGTCCAGGTGCGAGTCCACGGTGGTGGCGCCGTGACCGGGGAAGTGCTTGACGCAGGCGGCGACCCCCACGGCCTGCAGCCCCTCGACGGCCGCCACGGTGTGCCGGGCGACCAGCTCGGGGTCGTCGCCGAAGGCCCGGGTGCCGATGACGGGGTTGTCCTCGGCGGTGTTGACGTCGGCGTCGGGCGCCATGTCGAGGTTCACGCCGCAGGCGACCAGCTCCGCGCCGATGGCCCGGTAGACGCGGCGGGTGAGGTCGGGGTCGTCCACCGCGCCGAGCGCGGCGTTGCCCGGGTACGGGCTGCCGACATGGTACGCGAGCCGGGTGACGTCACCGCCCTCCTCGTCGAGCGAGACGACGGGGTCGCCCGCGGCCCGGAGGGAGGCGGTCAGCTCGGCCAGCCCGGCCGGCTCGGCGACGTTGAAGCCGAAGAGCGTGACGCCGCCGAGGCCGCCCTCAAGCTCTCTCAGCACCCAGCCGGGCGCGGTCGTGCCCGTGAACGCGGCCAGCAGCGTGCCCGCCGCGAGGCGGCGCAGCCCCCGATCACTGTGACTCATGGCTCCTCATCGTGGGATGGGCGGCCCGCGGCACGGCCCGGCGCGTGGAGGAGCGCCGGCCGTGCCGGGGGCCGCGGCGGGGGAAGGTCAGCCCTTGACGGCCCCGGCCACCAGACCGGAGACCATGCGGCGCTGTACCAGCAGGAAGAAGGCGATGACCGGCAGCGTCATCAGCGTGGAGGTCGCCATGATGGCGCCCCAGTCCGTGCCGCGCTGCCCGAAGAAGAACTGCAGGGCCACCGGCATGGTGTAGCCGGAGCTCTCCTTCATCAGCACCAACGCGAAGATCAGGTCGTTCCACGCGGTGATGAACGAGAAGATGCTCGTCGCCACCAGGCCCGGCGCCACCAGCGGGAACAGCACCTTCCTGAACGTGGTGAACCGGCTCGCGCCGTCGATCCACGCGGCCTCCTCCAGCGACTTGGGCACCGCCGCGACGAACGTGCGCAGCATCCAGATGCCGAAGGGGAGGGTGAGGCCCACCTGGATCACGATGAGCCCGAGCAGGTTGTCGTACAGGCCCATCCGCTTGACGTTCAGGAACAGCGGGATGAGCAGCGCCTCGCACGGGATCATCTGCACGACGAGCAGCGTGATCAGGAACCCGGTGCGGCCCCTGAACCGGAAGCGCGCCACCGCCGTCGCCGCCAGCAGCGCGAACGCCGATCCGACGAGCACGGTGCCGAGCGCGACGATCGCGCTGTTGCGCATGTAGATCCAGATGGGGTTGCCCGCCACGCCCTCGGTGAGCACCCGCTCGACGTGGTCGAAGGTGAAGTGCGTGGGGAACGGGACGAAGTCCGTGGTGAAGATCTGGTCGTTCGCCTTGAACGAGGTGGAGATCATCCAGTAGACGGGGAAGACGGCGAAGAGGAAGACCAGCACTCCTGCCGTGTTCAGGGCGGCCCTGGCGAGCCGCTTGCGGGCGAGCGGGTTCATGCCAGGTCCTCCTGCTTGACCATCTGCCGGGTGTAGAAGGCGGTGACGACCAGCAGCATGATCGTCAGCACCACCGCGATCGCCGCTCCCGTGCCCATCTTCGGCGGCGCCTTGAACGCCTCGGCGTAGGAGTAGAGGGACAGGTTGAACGCCTCGCGGTTGGTGGGCCCGTTGAGCAGCACGTAGAGCTGGCTGAGCACCTTGAAGTCCCAGATGATCGACAGGATCGTCAGCACGGCGAAGACCGGCTTGAGCAGCGGGAAGGTGATCTTCCTGAACGTGCGCCACGGGGTGGAGCCGTCGACCCGGGCCGCCTCGTAAAGCTCGGACGGGATGCCCTTGAGCCCGGCCAGCACCGAGACCGCCACGAACGGGAACGACGCCCACACCACGGTCAGCACCAGCACCACGTACACCGACCAGGCGTCGTTGAGCCACGGCTCGCCCGTCCAGTCGGCCCGGCCGAACACCAGCGTCGACAGCCCGTCGGGCAGCAGGTTCAGCGCCCAGTTGATGATGCCCGCCTCGGCGTCGAACAGCCATCGCCAGATCGTGCCCTGCGCCACCGGCGGCACCGCCCACGCGGACATGATGCCGATGATGACGAAGGTGGACATCCGCTTGCTCAGCCGGTGCAGCAGCACCCCGACCGCCGTGCCCAGCACCAGCGTGAGCGCCACGGTGACGACGGCGAAGACGACCGTGTTGCGGAGCGAGGACCAGAAGATGTCGTTGTCGAGGATCTGGGTGTAGTTCTTCAGCCCCACCCATTTCGGCTCGGCGACGCCGCGGATCACCCGGAGGCTGATGTCCTGGAACGACATGAGGACCATCTGGACCATCGGGTAGAGCAGCAGACCCGCGATGACCACCGTGCCGGGGACGAGCAGGACGTACGGCACCGCCCACGCCGGCAGGCCGCCGGCGCGGGAGGGCTTGCGTGAGCCGCGGCCCCGCCGGGGGGCGGAGGTGTCTCCGCCCCTGGCGAGCGTTGAGGTGTCCGTCATGGTCACGACTGGTTCAGGATGTCTTCGAGCTCCTTGTTGGCCTTGGCGAGCGCGTCGTCGGCCGTGGCCTTGCCCTCGATGACCGAGCGGGCCGCGTTCTGCAGGACGGCCTTGGTCTCGTTCGCCTCGGTCCACTGCGGGTCGGCGGGGAACGCCTTGGCCTTGGCGAAGGCGGCGGCGAACGGCGCCTGCGCCGGGTCCTTGGCCAGCTCGGCCAGCGTGTCCGGGTAGACGGGCAGCAGGCCGCCGTCCTTGGCGTACCGGTCGGCCCACTTCTTGCCGGAGGCCAGCTTCACGAACTCGGTCGCGAGCTCCTTGTTCTTGGCGTCGTTCCAGACGGCGATGTCGTTGCCGCCGAAGAACGCCGGTGTCTCACCGCCGGTCTTGGAGGGCAGGGGGAAGAACGCCATCTGGTCGTCCTTGATCTTGCCCTTGCTCTCCTCCTTGATGGTGGCGATGTCCCACGAGGCCGTGAGGTACATGCCGACCTTGCCGTTGGAGAAGCGGGTGCGGATGTCGGTGGTGTTCTGCGTCAGGCGCGACTTGCTCGACACGCCGGAGGTGACGATCCCCGTGTACGTCTCGAAGCCGGCCTTGAAGGCGGGGTCGGTGAGCTTGGCCACCCACTTGTCGCCCTCCTTGACCGCGTACTCGCCGCCCTGCGACCAGGCGAGCGCGCCGAGCAGGTGGTTGGCGTCGGAGCCGCCGTTGAAGGCGAACCCGTCGACGTCCTTGCCCTTCTTGTCCTGGATCTTCTTGGCGGCGGCCACGAGCTCGTCCCACGTCTTGGGGACCTCGATCTTGAGCTCCTTGAACCAGTCCGTGCGGTACATGACCGCGCGGGTCCCGGCGCCCCACGGCATGGCGTAGACCTCGCCGTCGATGGTCTCCAGGCCGAAGAGGTTCTTCGGGATCTGGGCCTGCTCACCGGCGGTGGTGATCGACGTGACGGGGGCCAGGGCGTCCTGGCTCTGCCACAGCGGCACCTGGTCGTTGCCGATCTCCGTCACGTCAGGACCCTCGCCGCCCGCGGCCGCGGCCGTGAACTTGTCGTTGACCTGCGGCCACGGGATCCACTCGACCTTCGTCTCGGCGCCGGTCTGAGTCTTGAAATCGGCGACGAGGTCGTCCATGTACTTCTGCGACGGCTCGTTGGGGTCGCCGAGGCGCCAAACGGTGAGGCTCTGGCCCGCGAACTTGGGCCCGGCCGCCGAGGCGGACTGCGCCGGCTCGCTCTTGGACGGCTCCGTGGAGCCGCCGCACGCCGCCAGGCCCAGGGCCAAGGCGGCCGTGGTGACCGTAGTGGCCGTGGTCTTCGCGATCCTCACTAGGGTTCTCCCTTCCCGGCGAAAACGCGTCGGGTCTGCGCTCATACGGGTGCCGAGCCCGGGGGTCCGCACCTGGCTGATCGTCAGTGTTGAATGGTGGTAAACTAACAAGAAACTTTCTTAAAAGAAACCGGCGTTAGCGTTTCGTGACGAGAGGGGAGGGAGCCCGTGACCCGCAACCCGGGCGTCCCCCGGCTGCTGCGCCGGCTCAACGACCGCAGCGCGCTCGACCTGCTCATCTCCGAGGGCCCGCTCACCCGGGCCGAGCTGGGCGAGCGCACCGGCCTGTCCAAGGTGACGGCCGGCCAGCTCCTCGCCCGCCTGGAGGAGCGCGGGCTCGTCCACGTCGCGGGGGAGCGGGCCAGCGGCCGCGGCCCCAGCGCCGCCCTGTACGGGGTGGTTCCCTCCAGTGCGCACGTCGCCGGGCTGGAGGTGCTGCCCGACGCCATCACCGTCGGCGTGGCCGACATCACCGGCCGCGTCGTCGTCGAGACTGTCGTGGACCCGGCCGGGGGAGAGGACCCGGTCGCCGCCGTTCACGACGCCGTCCAGCGGGCCTGCGTCTCGGCCCGCATCACCCTCGGCCGGCTCCGCTCGTTCGTCATCGGCACGCGCGGCGTGGTGGACCCCGGCACCGGCGACGTCCGCTTCTCGTACGACCTGCCCGCCTGGCACACCGGCGTCCTCGCCAGCCTCCGCCGCACCCTCGGCGCGTCCGTGACCATCGAGAACGACGTCAACCTCGTCGCCCTCGCCGAGCACCGCCACGGCGCCGCCGCGGGGCACGACGACTTCGCCGTCGTCTGGGCCGGCGTCGGCCAGGGACTCGGCGTCATGCTGAACGGGCGGCTGCACCGGGGGATCACGGGCGGGGCGGGGGAGATCGGCTGGCTCCCGGTGCCGGGGGAGCCGTTGCCGGACGACGTGTCCCAGCCGCAGAGCGGGTCGTACCAGCGGCTGGTGGGGCATCGGGCGCTGGTGGCGTTGGCGCGGGAGTACGGGGTCCTCCGGAGGCCGGAGGGTGCGGGCGTCCTCGTCTCTCCCGACGGGACCGACGGGAGCCTCGCCGGCAGCGGTGACACCGGCGTCCGCGCCCTCGCAGGCCATCGCGGCCTTTCCGGCCCTTCCGCGGGCCGCTCAGATGCTCCCGCCGGCCACCACGGCGCGGTGCCGGTCGCCGAGCTGGTCCATGCCGCGACCGCGTCCGGCAACGACGGATTCCTGGACGCGGTCGCCGCCCGTCTGGCCGTGGCCGTCGCAGCCGTCAGCGTCGTCCTCGACCCCGGGCTCATCGTGCTCGCCGGCGACATCGGCAAGGCGGGCGGCGCGGAGCTCGCCGCCCGCGTCGAGGAGGCCGTGGCCGCGATCAGCCCCAGCCGGCCCAGCGTCGTCGCCACAGGCGTGACCGGGAACCCCGTGCTGCGCGGGGCTCTGGTGGCCGCCCTGGAGCAGGCCCGCGAACAGGTCTTCTCCGACACTGTGTGAGAATTGCTGCACATGTGGCACCCAACTGGCGGCATCGTGCTGATCTCCGACCCGCGTGTCGCCGCGACCCTCCTCCACGACAACGGGGAGCCGCTGGCCGACGTCCGCGGCCGGCTCCGGGTCGATCACCGGATGGCCGACCCGGAGGGCGCCTACGCCCACCTGCGCGAGGGCCTTATCGACAGGCTGGAACGTGCCGAGCGATCCCTGCCGGACGGGTACCACCTGCTGATCGTCGAGGGACACCGGTCCATCGCGTCGCAGCGCCAGATCTTCGACGGCTACCGGGCCGAGCTGGCCGAGCGCTTCCCCGGCCTGACGCCGGACGAGCTGCACGCCGCCACCAGCCGCTACGTCTCGCCCATCGAGGTGGCCCCGCACACCGCCGGCGCCGCCGTCGACCTCACGCTGTGCGACCCCGACGGGATCGAGTACGACATGGGCACGGCGGTCAACGACACCCCCGAGCGGAGCGGCGGCCTGTGCTACACGGGCGCGCTGGACCTGCCGGGGGCCGCGCGGCAGCACCGCAAGATCCTTGCGGCGGCGCTGGAACCGGTCGGGCTGGTCAACTACCCCACGGAGTGGTGGCACTGGTCCTACGGCGACCGCTACTGGGCCTTCACCACGGCTGCCCCCCACGCCCTCTACGGCCCCACCTCTCTCTGACGCCCGGCTTCGCCCTCCACGGGACGGCGTCCAGGCGGCCCACGGTGCGCACGTCACGGTGGCCGGCCGGGGAGCCGGAGGAGCGTTCCCCTGGACAGAGCCCGGCCCCGCACGGCGGGTGGGCCTTTCCGTGCCTGCCGTAAAGGGGGCCTGAACGGGAAGATCCGTGGCCCGGTACGCCGTCCTCGGCGTCTACGTCTCGAACTGGGCAAGCGCGGCGAGGATGTGGAAGGACCAGACCTGCAGTGCCGGTCCCGCACGCCCGGCCGTCAACCCTCCCCGCGCTCCCAGCGGCTCACCACCACCAGCGCCCTGGCGAACTGCGCGGCGACGATCGACGCGATCGCCGGGTCGCCGGACAGGCCGAGCTTCTTCAGCACCGCGCGCAAGTCGCTGTGCCGCCCAGCGATATGCTGTGAACAAACAACCAATCTGTTCATATGGAGATAGCATGCCGCCGGCGTTTTCGGAGGAAGAGCGGGCGCGGATCATCGAGCAGTTGCTCGACACCGCCGCTCGACTCTTCTCCACCCAGGGCCTGCGCAAGACGTCCCTGGAAGAGCTGACCGCTCCCGCGGGCATCGCCAAGTCCTCGCTCTACGCCTTCTTCGCCTCCAAGGAGGACCTCTACTTCGAGGCCATGCTGCGCCAGAGCGAGCAGGTGCGGCGGCGGGTGATCGACGAAGGCCTCGACCGCGGCGCCGACACCCGCGACGCGCTGCGACGCTTCCTGCGCGCCACGGTCGCCGAACTCGACACCAACCCGCTCTACCGGCGCCTGGTGTCCCACCCCCAGGAGATGGCCGCGGTCGCCGCCAAGCTCACCCCGGAGAGGATGGCCGCCGCGGTGGACGGCCCGATGGCCGCCCTGCTCCAGTTCCTCAGCACCCATGTGAAAGGCGACCCCCAGGTCCTGCTCGGCGTGCTGCGCGCGGTCCTGCTGACTCCGCTGCACGCCGAACACCTGGGCGCCGAGATCTACCCGGCCGTGATGGACCGCCTGATCGACGCGGTCACCGAAGGGATCACCTCATGATGAACGGCCTGCCGTACCTGTCAGCCGGTACAGGACCACCTCTGGTCGTCCTGCTCCACACCCCGCAAGCGGCCAACCCGACGGGCCTGGCGCGCTGGTCCACGATGCGGATGGTACGACCGTTCAGCGAGCACTTCACCGTCTACGTCGTCAACCGACCACCCGGGCTGCCACCAACCACGACGATGGCCGACCTCGCCGCGGTCTACGCGCAAGCGATCACAACCACCTTCGAGGGTCCGGTGAGAATGCTGGCCATCTCCACCGGCGGCTCCATCGCCCTCCAACTCGCCGCCGACCATCCCGACCTGGTCGACCGCCTGGTCCTGGCCGGCACGGCCGCCACCCTCGGCCCTGTCGGCAGGCGGGCCCAGCGCACCTACATCGAACGCGCACACCAAGGCAGGCGGCCGAGTCCCGCGCTGGCCGAGATCGTCACCGAATCGGAAATCGGCCGGCGACTGCTCAAAGGCCTGCTGTGGCTGTCGGACAGCGGGCAGAAGGACCACACCGACGCCGTCACCGTGCTCAACGCCGAGGACGGCTTCGACCTGCGCGGACGGCTGCACGACATCAAGGCCGCCACGCTGCTGATCCAGGGAGGCAAGGACCTCGTCTACCCCCTGGAACTGGCTCGGCAGACGGTAGAGGGGATCCCCGACGCCCAGCTCATCGTCTATCCGGGCCAAAGCCACAGCGCCACATTCACCGACAAGCGCTTCGCTCCCGACGCACTCGCCTTCCTGACAGACAGTTGATCAACGCTGATCACCGCGCTGCCGCCGGATCTCGTTCCGGGTACCGAGCTGTTCGAGGCTTGCAGTGCTCTGCAGTCCGCCGGCCCTGCCAGATCGCTCCGGTGAACTCGGCCGGCGTCAGCCCTGGCGGGCCCCGGGTGCATCGGGCTTCGGTACACGCGGACTCGGGACTCGCGACTCGGCGGGCTTCAGGTGCAGTGACGTGCAGGTGCCGTGGGATGGCGCGGCATCCTCGAACCTCGCTCAACCTCAGCCCAGCACCGCCCCTTACGGATAGTCCTCCTCCACCTCCACGCCCTCCTGCTCCAACGCCTCCTTGATGACCCGGAACGCGAGGCCGGACGGGTAGCCCTTCCTGGCCAGCATGCCGGCGAGGCGGCGGGTGCGGGTCTGGGGGTCGAGATTCCGGGTGGAGGCGAGCTTGCGTTCCACGAGGCGGCGGGCCGTCTCGGCTTCCTGGTCGGGGTCGAGCCGCTCCACGGCCTCGTTCACCGTCTCCGAGTCGACTCCGCGGTGGCGCAGCTCGGCTGCCAGAGCCCGTTTGGCGAGGCCGCGGCCATGGTGGCGCGAGTCGACCCACGCTTCCGCGAACGCCTCGTCGTTGATCAGGCCCAGCTCCGAGAACCGGTCGAGCACCGCCTCGGCCGCCTCATCCGGTACGTCACGCTTGCGCAGGGCCTCGGCGAGCTGGGCGCGCGTCTTGGGCGCCATCGTGAGCAGCCGCAGGCAGATGGCCCGCGCCACCGACTCGGGATCGGCCGGAGGCGCAGATGCCGCGGGCGACTCCTCGTCGGGCCCGTCGGACAACCAACCCCGGCCCGCGCCACCGGACCGCCTCCCTCGCCCGCCACGCCCAGACCCGAAACGTCCTCCTCCGGAACGGCCTCGCCCGGACCGACGCCCACGACCTGCGGGCCCCTCCTCGGACGCGCCGTCACCCACCCCGTCACCCACGCCGTCATCGGCCCCGCCGCCCCACAGCGACCCTGCGTTGGTGCTGGTGCTGGTGCTGGTGCTGGTGCTGGTGTCGGTCGTGCCGGTGGTGCCGAAGGTGACAGCGCTGATGTCATTGGTGCCAGGGGTGGTGCCAGTGGTCGCGCCCTTCGTGCCATTCGTGTCATTGGGGCCGGCGCCTGTGGTGTCCGCGGGGCCAGCAGTGCCTGTCGTGGTGCCGGTCCCCATGGTGCCGGTCCCCATGGTGCCGGTCCCAGGGGTGCTGGTGTCGTCCTCGGCTCTGTCGCTCCACGGTGACTCGGCGGCAATGCCGTCGCCAGCCGCAGCGCTCCATGGTCCCACTAGGCGCGCGTCGTCACCAGTCCTGTCACTCCACAGCGACCTGCTACCAGCGTCGTCATCGGTTGTGTCGGTCCACGGCGACTTGGCACCGACGCTGTCACCACCCGCGTCACTCCACGATGCTTCGACGTTCGGGCTGTCACCGGCCGTGCCGCTCCACGGTGCTGCGACGCTCGCGACGTCGCCGGCTCCGCTTCTCCACGGCGACTCCGTACTGGCACCCGCATGATCGTCCGGCTCCGACTCCTCCAGCGGTGACCAGGTGCCCGAAGGCGCCGCGGCCATGAACGGATCGTCCGCGTCGGCGGACTGCCCGGTGGTCGCAGGTGCGTCGGCGTTCCCGGAAGGGGTGGTTGGTCCGGCAGCCCAGAAGGGGTGTGTGCGGTCCGATGACTGTGTCGGCCAGGTGGGGGCGCCATCCTCGACGTCATCCGGGTGGCCGGCTTCCGTTGCCTCAGTGAGAGCAGGGGGCTGGGAGTCCTGGTCGTTGAGCTCCTGGGGGCGCTGATCTGTGAGGTCGGATGAGGGGAGGTCAGGCTCCGGGGCGGCGGAGGTGGCGCGTTGTCTGCGTTGTTCGTGCCATTCGGTCAGTGAGGGCCAGCCGTCCACCGACGGCGAGGCATCCCCTCCCTGACCGCGTGAGCCACCCCGCCCCTGGCTCCTCGACGTGTCCGAAGCGTCGTCCGGTGAGAACCCGCGCCTCCGGCGGCCGCTCGCCGCGTCCCGGGTCTGGCCGGAAGCCGCGTCCGAACGGCGGCCGGACTGGGATGTGCCGGACCGGAACGTCGAGGACGAGCCGGACCGGGACGTGGAACTGGAGCCGGACGTGGAACTGGAGCCGGACGTGGAGGCGGAACCGGACTGGCCGCGTCTGCTCGTACGGCCGGCGGATGAAGGCGGGACGTCTGGCCAGGCGCCCCAGTCGTAGTCGTGGGGCGCCTGGTCGTCGCCGCTCATGCCGAGGCCGATGGCCGGTGTTCACTCATGGGAGGCCGATCAGACGTCACCGGGCTTCGGCGCGGCGGCGGCCTTCGAGCCGCGGCCCGTGGGAGCAGCGGCGGCCGCCGGGACGGCAGGGGCGGCCGGGGCGGCTTCGGCCGGGGCGTCGACGCGCGGGCCCACGCCCAGCTTGTCCTTGATCTTCTTCTCGATCTCGTTGGCCATGTCGGGGTGGTTCTTCAGGAAGTTGCGGGCATTCTCCTTGCCCTGGCCGAGCTGGTCGCCTTCGTACGTGTACCAGGCGCCGGACTTGCGGACGAAGCCGTGCTCGACACCCATGTCGATCAGGCCACCCTCGCGGGAGATGCCCACGCCGTAGAGGATGTCGAAGTCGGCGACCCGGAAGGGCGGGGCCATCTTGTTCTTGACGACCTTCACGCGGGTGCGGTTGCCGACCGCCTCCGTGCCGTCCTTGAGGGTCTCGATGCGGCGGATGTCCATGCGGACCGAGGCGTAGAACTTGAGCGCCTTACCGCCGGTCGTGGTCTCGGGCGAGCCGAACATGACGCCGATCTTCTCGCGAAGCTGGTTGATGAAGATCGCGGTGGTGCCGGTGCTGTTGAGGGCGCCGGCGACCTTGCGCAGCGCCTGCGACATGAGGCGGGCCTGGAGGCCGACGTGGCTGTCGCCCATCTCGCCCTCGATCTCGGCCTTGGGCACCAGCGCGGCGACCGAGTCGATGACGATGATGTCGACGGCGCCGGACCGGATCAGCATGTCGGCGATCTCCAGCGCCTGCTCACCGGTGTCGGGCTGGGAGACGAGCAGCGCGTCGGTGTCGACGCCGAGCTTCTTGGCGTACTCGGGGTCGAGGGCGTGCTCGGCGTCGATGAACGCCGCGATGCCGCCCGCCCGCTGCGCGTTGGCCACCGCGTGCAGGGCGACCGTGGTCTTGCCGGAGGACTCCGGGCCGTAGATCTCGACGATCCGGCCGCGCGGCAGGCCTCCGATGCCCAGCGCCACGTCGAGAGAGATGGAGCCGGTGGGGATCACCTCGATGGGAGCCCTGGCGTCATCGCCGAGGCGCATGACGGAGCCCTTGCCGAACTGCCGCTCGATCTGGGCGAGCGCGGTCTCGAGGGCCTTCTCGCGGTCGTTGATAGCCATGGGAGCTCCCTCTGAAGGGTCGTGGTCCGATTCAGTCGAGTGAAAGCTACGGCCTGCCACCGACATTTTTCTGTGGGTCGTCGGGGAGGGCGGAGTCCCCGGCGTCTCTCATGGTAGCCGAACGGCTGTTCGATCACACCGGTAACACGCTGCCCGGGAGCCGCCGATCGCCGTGCCGCCCGGCTGCGCCCTGCCGGCGCCCGGTCGCCCGCGCTGCGTGGTACCGGTCGCCCGCCCTGCCCCGCGTCCGGCTGCTCGCCCTGGTCGGCCGTTCGCGTCGGTGGACGCCGTCGTTGTGCGGCGTGACGGGGCCGCGTACGTGTTCTCCGGCGTGGCACCGGCTGCTCGCCCCGCGTGCAGCCGGCCGTTTCCTGCGGGCAATCGTGAGTGGTCCGGGTCGGCTGCGGGGCGGTCGTTCACGACAGGGACGTGACCGTGGTGGTGGTGTCGTCGGTGTTCGTGGTGCTGGGCGAGCCGTGAAGTCGCACGGCGGCTCTTGAGCGGCGCTCCGGTTGCCGAGGATCGGCCGCCGTCGGCTCTCTCTGTGAGTGCGCCGCGACCGTACGTCCAGATCGACCGGATATGCGGTGGTTTGCGGCATGCGTGTTGCCGGCCGATATGAGCTGGGGAGACTCAAGGGTAGAGGGTTGGAGGCGACGACGTGGCGAACACGTACACCGGTGAACGGCGCGCCCATCTGGAGGCTCTCGCCGAGCTGCTGCCCGAGCAGGGACTGGTGAGCCGCATGATAGGCGGCGACGATCCGATGCTCTGGGTCTGGCATCCGGAAACCGGGCGGCAGACGATCATCTTCGCCACCCCCTCGCGCGGGGGATGGATTTTTCTGTGGGCGCCCGGCGGTCAGGGACGGGTGGAGGAGCTCGCGCGCACGGCAGGGGCGCTGAGGCGGACGCTCGACGCGTCCCCCCGGTGACGTCCTGAGGTCACCGGAGCGACGACGCCACGTTCTCCACCTGGCAGACCGCTCGCCAGACGCTCTTCGCGCTCTCGCCCTCGGCCAGCGCCTGCGTGACCGTGCGGCCGCCCAGGGGCGCCAGCACGTAGTCGCGGGCCCACGAGTCGGCGTAGGTGTCGCCGAAGTGGGCGCGCATCCGCCTCCAGAACTCGGTCAACCGCATCACTCAAGTATGGGACCACCGGCGGCATGGGTAGGACACCCGCATGGCCAAGACTCACAAACCCTCACCCCCGAAGACCAACAAGACCAAGGCGAACCGTGCCAGGCGCCGCGAGTTACGCCTGGCGCAACGTCTCGCCGTACAGAAGGACAAGGCGGAAAGGTCCGAACGGCACGCCGGCATCAGGCAGGCACCCCGCGCGGGCGAGCCGAGGACACGCCGGGCATCGCGGCGGTAGGCCGTCCCGCATCCAAGGAGCGGCGGTAGACCGTCCCGCATCCAGGGAGCGGCGCCAGGCCGTACCGCATCCAAGGGCGCTGGGCCGTACCGCATGGAGAGAGCGGCGATAGGCCGCAGGGCATCGAGACAGCCGCGACACGTCGCGCCCCGTCCGAACGCCGGACGGACATCGGCACGGCGGCTCGAAGCGCGGGTTCCGAGGTGGGTTCAGAGCACGCGTGAGCCGTACATCTCGCCGAGGTGGTCGGCGAGCAGCTCCAGGCGGGCGCCGTCGGGATCACGGAAGTAGATGGAGGCGCCGCTCTCGATCTGGTGCGGCACGCCGGCCACCTCCAGCTTCCCGCGCAGACGCTCCCACGTGGCCGTGTCGACGGAGATGGCTATGTGGTGCAGGCCGCCGAGAACTTCCTGGTACGGGCCGAGGTCGAGCCCCGGGAAGTCGAAGAAGGCCAGCAGGTTGCCGTTGCCGATGTCGAAGAAGAAGTGGCTGGAACCCTTGTAGTCGCGGTTCTCGATGATCTCCGTGAGCGGGAACTCCAGAAGCTCCTGGTAGAACCGGATCGTCCGCTCCAGGTCCGAGGACACCAGCGCGAAGTGGTGCAGCCCGCGAGCGCTGCTGGGTGGCCGGTGCGGTAAGAGGTAGCGCTCCCTGATCTCCTCGCGGCGCGCGTCGATGGCTGCTTGGTCGATGCTCACGGTCGCTCTATGTCCGCCTGTGTGCCCGCTCAATCACCAGGGGCCGCCACAATGCGTTTTCTGTCGGTACGGCGAGGCACTATGGGCAGGTGAGCTCGCTCGACCATTTCAGCCAGGTGACCAGGCAGTGGTTCGCCGGAGCCTTCGTCGCGCCCACGGCGGCGCAGGAGGGGGCCTGGGAGTCCATCGCCCGTGGTGACAACACGTTGGTCGTGGCGCCGACGGGCTCCGGCAAGACGCTGGCCGCGTTCCTGTGGTCCCTCGACCGGCTGGCCGCCGAGCAGTCGGAGCACCTTGAGCAGGTCGAGCGCCCCGAGCAGTCGGAGCGCCTTGAGCAGGTCGAGCGCCCCGAGCCGTCCGCGCCGGCCGAGCCGGGCGGGCGCTCCAGGACGGCCGATGGTAGGAGGGGTGTTTCCGGGAGGACGAAGGGCGCCGGGGGAGCCAGGGCCGCCTCTGGGGGGACGAAGGTGCTGTACGTCTCCCCGCTCAAGGCGCTGGCCGTCGACGTCGAGCGCAACCTCCGCGCACCCCTGACCGGGCTCAAGCAGACGGCCCGGCGGCTGGGCCTGCCCGTGCCGGAGATCTCGGTGGCCATCCGGTCCGGCGACACCCCGGCCCAGGACCGCAGGCGGTTCGCGGCCAAGCCGTCCGACATTCTCATCACGACGCCCGAGTCGCTGTTCCTGCTGCTGACGAGCCAGGCGCGCGAGGCGCTGCGCGACGTGCGCACGGTGATCATCGACGAGGTGCACGCCGTCGCGGCGACCAAGCGCGGCGCGCACCTGGCGCTCAGCCTCGAACGGCTCGACGCGCTGCTCGACCGGCCGGCCCAGCGGATCGGCCTGTCGGCGACGGTCCGGCCGGTCAGCGAGGTGGCGGCGTTCCTGGGCGGCTCCCGGCCGGCGACCGTGGTGCAGCCGCCCTCCGACAAGCGCATCGAGGTGGAGGTCGTCGTCCCGGTCGAGGACATGACGGAGCTGGAGGGCGGCCCGCGCCGGGGCGACGGCGACGACCCGGTGCCCGATCCGGCCAGCCGCTCGATCTGGCCGCATGTCGAGGACCGGCTGTTCGACCTCATCGGGGCGCACAGCTCGACGATCGTGTTCGCCAACTCCCGGCGGCTGGCCGAGCGCCTCTGCACACGCCTCAACGAGCTGGCGTACGAGCGAGCCCATGGACCCGGGACGGCCGACGCGATCGACCTGTCGATCTGGGAGACCGACCCCCACCGCGAAGGTGACAGCGGCGGCGACGGCCACGGTGACGGCGATACACCCGGCCCCCGCTCGTCCGACCCCGGCGCGTCCGACCCTGGCACGCCCCAGTCCCGCACGCCGGACGGTCCCGACGTGGGACGGCTGGTGCGGCGGAGTCCCGCGGAGATGATGGCGCAGGCCGGCGCGAGCAAGGGGGTGGTGACCGAGATCGTCCGTGCCCACCACGGGTCCGTCTCCAAGGAGGAGCGGGCGCAGATCGAGGAGGCGCTCAAGTCGGGCCGGCTCCCCGCCGTGGTCGCCACCTCCAGCCTGGAGCTGGGCATCGACATGGGCGCCGTGGACCTGGTCGCCTGCGTCGAGGCGCCGCCCAGCGTGGCGAGCGGCCTGCAGCGCATCGGCCGGGCCGGCCACCAGGTGGGCGCCGTGTCCAAGGGTGTGATCTTCCCCAAGTACCGCGGCGACCTCGTGCAGACCGCGGTCGTGGCCGAGCGCATGAAGAACGGCGAGATCGAGGAGCTGCGCTACCCCCGCAACCCCCTCGACGTCCTCGCCCAGCAGATCGTGGCGATGACATCGCTCGACGAGTGGACGGTGGACGAGCTGGAGGCCGTGGTGAAGCGGGCCGCCTCCTACGCCACCCTGCCCCGCTCCGCGCTGGAGGCCACGCTCGACATGCTGGCCGGCCGCTACCCGAGCGAGGAGTTCGCCGAGCTGCGCCCCCGTGTCGTGTGGGACCGGGTGACGGGCACCCTGCGCGGTCGGCCGGGCGCCCAGCGGCTGGCCGTCACCAACGGCGGCACCATCCCCGACCGCGGGCTGTTCGGCGTGTTCCTGGTGGGCGAGAAGGCGTCGCGGGTCGGCGAGCTGGACGAGGAGATGGTGTACGAGTCGCGGGTCGGCGACGTGTTCGTGCTCGGCGCGACGTCGTGGCGCATCGAGGACATCACGGCCGACCGGGTCCTCGTCTCCCCGGCCCCCGGCCAGCCGGGCAAGCTGCCGTTCTGGCACGGCGACGCCCCGGGCCGCCCGGCCGAGCTGGGCAGGGCCATCGGCGCGTTCCTGCGCGAGCAGGCCGCGAACGGCTCGACCGAGCGGGCGCGGGCCGCCGGGCTGGACGAGTACGCCGCCGCCAACCTCCAGTCCTACCTGGCCGAACAGCGCGAGGCGACCGGTTACGTGCCCGACGACCGCACGCTCCTGGTCGAGCGGTTCCACGACGAGCTGGGCGACTGGCGGGTGGTCATCCACTCCCCGTACGGCGCGCGGGTCCACGCGCCCTGGGCGCTGGCGATCAACCGGCGGCTCCAGGAGCGCTACGGCGTCGACGTGCAGGCGGTCCACTCCGACGACGGCATCGTGCTGCGCATCCCCGACACGCTGACCGAGCCGCCGTCCGACGTGGCCGCGTTCGACGCGGAGGAGATCGAGCAGATCGTCACCGAGGAGCTGGGCGGGTCGGCGATGTTCGCCTCGCGGTTCAGGGAGTGCGCGGGCCGGGCGCTGCTGCTGCCGCGCCGCACCCCCGGCCGGCGCAGCCCGCTGTGGCAGCAGCGCCAGCGGGCGGCCAACCTGCTGGGCGTGGCCTCGCGGTACGCGTCGTTCCCGATCGTGCTGGAGACGATGCGCGAGTGCCTCCAGGACGTGTTCGACGTGCCGGGGCTCGTCCGGCTTATGCGCGACATCGCCGCCCGCCGGGTGCGGGTGGTCGAGGTGGAGACGTCGCAGGCGTCGCCGTTCGCGGCGTCGCTGCTGTTCCACTACGTGGGCGCGTTCATGTACGAGGGCGACGCGCCGCTGGCCGAGCGCCGGGCCCAGGCGCTGGCCCTCGACACCTCGCTGCTGGCGGAGCTGCTGGGCCAGGCCGACCTGCGTGAGCTGCTCGACCCGGACGTGATCTCCGACACCGAGCGGGAGCTGGCCAGGCTCGACCGGCCGCTGCGCGACGCCGAGGACCTGGCCGACCTGCTGCGCTCGCACGGACCGCTGCTCGCGCCCGACGTGAGCGTGCGCGGCGGCGACCCCGCCTGGTTGGAGGACCTCGAACGGGCACGGCGCGCGATCCGGGTGCGCGTCGCGGGCGAGGAGCAGTGGGCGGCCATCGAGGACGCGGCGCGGATGCGCGACGCGCTGGGCGTGCCGCCGCCGGTGGGCGTGCCGCACGCGTTCCTGGAGCCGGTCGCTGATCCGCTGGCCGACCTGGTGGCGCGCCATGCCCGCACCAGGGGGCCGTTCCACGCGGGCACGGCGGCGGCCAGGTTCGGGCTGGGCGTGGCCGTGGTGCGCGACGCGCTGCACCGGCTGGCGGCGTCCGGACGGGTGGTCAACGGCGAGTTCAGGCCGGGGGGCCGGGGCGAGGAGTGGTGTGACGCGGGCGTGCTGCGCATGCTGCGGCGCCGCTCGCTGGCCCGGCTGCGCAAGGAGGTCGAGCCGGTCGCGCCGGAGACGCTGGCCCTGTTCCTGCCGGCCTGGCACGGCATCACCGGCTCCTCCGGGACCGCCGGGCCGGCAAGGCAAGCGGGGGCGGCGCGGGCGATGGACGCGCTCGTCCACGCCGTCGAGCAGCTCCAGGGCGCCGCCGTGCCCGCCTCGGCGCTGGAGACCCTGATCCTCCCTTCGCGGGTGCCTGGCTACCATCCGGCGCTGCTCGACGAGCTGACCTCCTCCGGCGAGGTGATCTGGTCCGGCCAGGGGTCGCTGCCGGGCGGCGACGGATGGGTCTCTCTCTACTTCGCCGACACCGCGCCGGTGCTGCTGCCGGAGCCGGGCGAGATCACGACGACGCCGGTCCACGAGCAGGTGCTGGAGGCGCTCGGCGGGGGAGGGGCGCTGTTCTTCCGCGGGCTGTCCGAGCGGCTCGGCTCCCTGGACGACGCGGCGCTCGCCACGGCCTTGTGGGACCTCGTGTGGGCGGGCCGGGTGTCGGGCGACACGCTGGCGCCGCTGCGGGCCACGCTCGGCTCCGGGCGTCCCGCCCACCGGCCGGCCACGACGCGCCGCCGCCGGGCCGTGCTGCCCACCCGGAGCGGGCCGCCGACCGTGGGCGGGCGGTGGTGGCTGTTGCCGTCACCGGCCGGCGACGCGACCCAGCGGGCGCAGGCGCAGGCCGAGGTACTGCTCGAACGCCACGGGGTGCTGACCCGCGGCGCGGTGACGTCCGAGCGGCTGCCCGGCGGGTTCTCGCCGGTCTACCAGGTGCTGCGCGCCTACGAGGAGAGCGGCCGATGCCGGCGCGGCTACTTCGTGGAAGGGCTGGGAGGCGCCCAGTTCGCGCTGCCCGGGGCCGTCGACCGGATGCGGGCCATGGCGCCCTCGAGCGCCCCGGCCGTTCCCCCCGCCGAGCTGTCCACCGGGACGGCCGGTGGTGCGGGGACGCGGCGGGCGGTGGTGCTCGCGGCGGCCGATCCGGCGAACCCCTACGGAGGCGCCCTGTCGTGGCCGGCGCACCCCGGCGACGTCGCCCACAAGCCCGGACGCAAGGCCGGGGCGCTGGTGGTGCTCGTCGACGGGTTCCTCGTGCTGTACGTCGAGCGGGGCGGCAAGACGCTGCTGTCGTTCACCGACGACGAGCGGCTGCGGCCCGCGGTGGACGCGCTGGCGCTGGCCGTGCGCGACGGCGCCCTCGGCAAGCTGACCGTCGAGCGCGCCGACGGGGCCTCCATCACCGAGTCGCCGTTGGCGGAGGCCCTGGAGGCCGCGGGCTTTCACCCGACTCCCCGGGGGCTGCGCCTGCGTGCCTGAGGGACGAAATGGGTTTCCGGCTTTCAGTCAGGTAAGCCCCATTGGGCCCCCGTCGGGGGCGAATGCCGGGACACATGTGACTTGTGGGGTTTATGGGATTGACTGGAGGGGAAAGAACGCGCCCGTGCCCCGCCGGCACTGCCGGGACGTGCGCGCACGGGCCCAGGGCGCGGCTTGCCGTACGCCTGCCATTTCCGGGATCGCACCATATCCGGGCGAATCACGAGAAGCCATCCCGTAAGACACGCTTGATAACCCGTTTGCTTGCTCGTGACTTCTCCGACGCATAACCTCGACGGCAGTGAGGAGTTACTCCGCGCTGCGCGGATTGTCATACCGGTGAAGTACGGACGAACGAGCTTGTTCCATCGAGGCGGGCGAGGCCCTGGCTGTCCCAGTCGGTGCCCGGCCGAGCTCGGCCTGGCTTTCGTCTCGGCGAGACAGCCTCGGCGAGACCTCCGTCGTCGTGACGACGCCGATCGGCGTTCCGCGCCGCGCATGTGACCCCTCGCGTTCTGTGGCCACGTTTACGGGTGTTGACGACGCGAGGAGGGCGGGGAGCACATGGGGCCGCTTGTCGTGGTGCTGTCGGTGGCGGTGCTCCTGCTCACGTTCGGGATGATCGCCGCGCTGCTCATAGTGGTCCGCCGCACCTCGGGGCTCCTGCCGCAGTCTGCCAAGCCGTCCCCCGAGCAGGTTGAGGCCGTGCACGAGGAGCTGGAGCAGGCCCGCCAGGAGGCGGGTGAGATCCGCGGCAAGGCCGAGTCCGACGCCGAGGAGATCCTGCGCCGGTCCGAGGCCGCGGCCGAGAGTGCCGCGCGCATGCGGCGCGAGGTCGAGGAGGAAGGCCGGATCCTCAAGTCCGAGCTGAAGGAGCTGCGGGCCGACCTCGAACGCCGCGAGACCCGCCTGGCCGAGCGCGAGGAGCGCCTGGACGAGGAGGCCAGGCGGCAGTCCGAGCTCCAGCGCAAGCTGGGCGAGGCCGAGGCGCGCCTGTCGGAGCGGCGGGCCGAGCTGCTCCAGGTCGAGGAGGAGCGGCGGGCCATCCTGGAGCGGGTCGCCGGGCTGACCGCCGACCAGGCCAAGGCCGAGCTCGTCAGGCAGATAGAGAACCAGGCCAAGCGCGAGGCCGCGCTGATCATCCGGGAGATCGAGGGACAGGCCCGCAAGGAGGGCGAGAAGCGCGCCACCAAGATCGTCACCCTGGCGGTGCAGCGGGTGGCGGCCGAGCAGACGGCCGAGTCCGTGGTCAGCGTGCTGCACCTGCCGGGCGACGAGATGAAGGGCCGCATCATCGGCCGCGAGGGCCGCAACATCCGGGCGTTCGAGTCCACGACCGGCGTCAACCTCATCATCGACGACACCCCCGAAGCGGTGCTGCTGTCGTGTTTCGACCCGGTGCGGCGGGAGACCGCCAGGCTGACGCTGGAGAAGCTCGTCCTCGACGGCCGCATCCATCCCCAGCGCATCGAGGAGGCGCACGAGCGCAGCCGCGCCGAGGTCCAGGACCTGTGCGCAAGAGCCGGTGAGGACGCGCTGGTCGAGCTGGGCATCACCGACATGCACCCGGAGCTGACGCTGCTGCTCGGCCAGCTCCGCTACCGCACCTCCTACGGCCAGAACGTGCTGAAGCACCTCATCGAGTCGGCGCACATCGCCGGCATCATGGCCGCCGAGCTCAAGCTCGACCAGCGGCTGATGAAGCGCTGCGCCCTGCTGCACGACATCGGCAAGGCACTCACGCACGAGGTGGAGGGCAGCCACGCGCTGATCGGCGCGGAGATCGCCCGCCGGTACGGCGAGTCGGAGGACGTGGTCCACGCCATCGAGGCGCACCACAACGAGGTCGAGGTCCGCACGGTCGAGGCGGTCCTCACCCAGGCGGCCGACGCGATCAGCGGCAGCCGCCCCGGCGCGCGCCGCGAGTCCCTGGAGGCGTACGTCAAGCGGCTGGAGCGGCTGGAGGAGATCGCGCAGTCGTACGAGGGTGTGGAGAAGGTGTTCGCCATGCAGGCGGGCCGGGAGATCCGGGTGATGGTCAAGCCGGACGCGATCGACGACATCCAGGCGCAGGTGATCGCCAGGGACGTGGCCAAGCAGGTCGAGGAGGAGCTGACCTACCCGGGCCAGATCCGCATCACGGTGGTCCGCGAGTCCCGCGCCACCGAGTTCGCCCGCTGAACCACCGCCCCGTGGGTGGTGGGCGGCATGTCCCCAACGGTGTCCGGGTCCGCGGGCATCCACCTGGCAGCGACCTGGCATCCACCTGGCAGGAGGATGGAGCGGGCTGAGGGGTGGAGGGGCTCGTCGCGGGCAGGGGGCCGGAGGGCCGCCGCCCGGCGCGCGAGCCGCGCCACCCGGGCGGGGCCCGGCACGAGCCCGCAACCGACCAGGGGAGAGTCATGACCGAGGGGTACGACCGGGTCGCGATCATCACGGGAGCCGACTCCGGCATCGGCAAGGCCACCGCTGTGATGCTGGCCGAGCAGGGATTCGACGTCGGGATCACGTTCCACTCCGACAGCGACGGCGCCGAGGACACCGCCGGGCAGGTGCGCGAGCTGGGCAAGGCCGCCGCGGTGCGCCGCCACGACCTGACCGACCCCGAACGCGCCGCGGCCGTCGTCGACGACCTCGCCGAGGAGCTGGGCGGTCTCGGCGTGCTGGTGAACAACGCCGGCACCGGCAGCTCCGAGCCGCTCATCGACATGGACTACGAGCGCTGGCGGTCGGTCGTGGCGGTGGATCTCGACGGCCCGTTCCTGTGCTCGCAGCGGGCCGCGCGGCGGATGGCCAGGACGGGGCGGGGCGGGCGCATCGTCAGCGTGACGAGCGTCCACGAGGAGTACCCGCGCGTGGGCTCAGGCCCGTACTGCGCGGCCAAGGGTGGCCTGCGCATGCTCAGCCGCGTCCTGGCCCTGGAGCTGTCGGAGTACGGCATCACGGTCAACACCGTGGCGCCCGGCGAGATCGCCACGCCCATGACCGGCCAGGACGATCTGCCGCCGCAGATCGGCACCAGGCCCGGCTACCCGATCAACCGGCCGGGTGACGCGCACGAGGTTGCCGCCGTGGTGGCCTTCCTGGCGAGCCCGGCCGCGTCGTACGTGACCGGCTCGACGGTCTTCGTCGACGGTGGGCTCGGCCTCATGGGGCCGCAGGCGGCGGGCGCGCTCGGGTCGGGGGAGTGGCGCAAGGGCTGACGGCGCTTCGCGTCAGCTGAAGATCTGCTGGTAGAAGGCCAGCTCGGCGGCGAGGGCGGTCGCGACGGTCTCGGTGCGGCGGAACCCGTGCGACTCGCCCTCGAACGCCAGGTACGTGCACGGCACCCCGCGCTCCGCCAGGGCGTCGGCGAACGCCTCCGACTGCTCGGGCGGCACGGCCGGATCGTCGAGCCCCTGGAGGAGCAGCATGGGGCAGCTCACCCCGCCGACCAGGGCCAGCGGCTCCCGTTGGGCGTACAGCTCCGGGTCCTCCGGGCCGACCAGCCACTCCACGTACCGCGACTCGAAGTCATGGGTGTGGGCGTTGAGCGGGGCGAGCGCGCTGATGCCGTAGTAGGACACCCCGCCCGCGAACACGCCGGACCGGCAGCAGGCCGCCATCACGGTCCAGCCGCCCGCGCTGCGGCCCCGCACCGCGACCCGGCCGGGGTCGGCCAGGACCTCGCTCGCCAGCCACTCGGCCGCCGCGACGACGTCCTCCACGTCCACCACGCCCCACCGGCCCCGCAGCAGCTCGCGGTAGGCCCGGCCGTAGCCGGTGGAGCCGCCGTAGTCCACGTCGAGGACGCCGATGCCGCGCGAGGTGAGCAGGGCCTTCTCCAGGTCGAGCGCGGTCCCGGCGTGCGCGGTCGGCCCGCCGTGCACGAAGACCACGTACGGCGGGAGCGTGCCGGGCTCGCCCGCGGTGGGCGGGTAGAGGTGGGCCTGGACGCGGCGGCCGTCGCGGCCGGGCAGCTCCACCGCCCGCGGCGACGGCAGCAAGGCGCGGTCCGGCAGCCTCCCGGCGTCGCGGGCCAGCGTCTCGGCCTTCCCCGTCGCCGTGTCCACCCGCAGGACGGTCCGCGGCGCCGTGGGACCGTACCCGACCCCGACCAGATCCCCGCCGTCCACGGCCAGCGCCGGGTCCCACCCCTTGCAGGGGACGTCCAGGTCGCGCAGCAGCCCGGACCCCGGGTCGAGCACACCCAGCCGCAGGTCGCCGCGCCCGTGCAGCACCGCGAGCCGCCCGTCCCCCAGCACGCCGTACGGCAGGCCGCCCAGCCGCCACAGCGGCCCGGCGAACTCCTCCTCGGCCGGGTACAGCGCCCGGCAGGGGCCGCCGGCCACGGGGACCTCGTGCAAATTCCACCAGCCGGAGCGCTCGGAGACCAGGTAGAGGTGGCCGTCGTCCTTCCACTGGGGCGCCAGGACCGACTCGGACGGCCCGCCCGCGACCGTCCACGAGACGCCGTCGGCCAGGCGGGTGACGCGCAGCTCGGTGCCGTGCCACGGCATGCGGGGATGGCTCCAGCAAACGCAGGCCAGGTGCCGCCCGTCGGGGGAGAGGGTGGGGAAGGCGTAGAAGTCGGCGCCGGTGACGTGCTCGCGCGGATCGCCGGGCCGGTCGAGGGGGAACGAGACGACGGCGCGCGTCACCTTGCCGTCGTGGTGGCGCTCGCGCACGCACCACACGCGGCCGTCGCGGACCAGCAGGTCGGCGTAGCGGGAGCCGTCGTCCGCCGGGGTGAGCGGCACGGGGTCGTCATGGCCGAGGTAGAGGCGCTGGTCGGCGAGGTTGCAGAAGACCACCTCGCCGGCGGGCGTCACCGTGTAGGGCCGGCCGCCGTACTCGTGGACCCGGGTGCGCGCGCACCACGGCGCGGCCAGCAGCTCGCGGCGCGTGCCGTCGGCGGCGCGGCGCACGATCGTCGTCCGGCCGCCCTCGTCCGGCCGGTCCTCCGTCCACCACACCTGCCCGTCCCGCGCGGCGGGCCAGGCCGGCCGGAGCCCGGACCGGGCGACGTCGGTCGTGGAGATGGGGGAGCGCCAGAAGGGCATAGGGGCATCCTGCCGGAAGATCAGAGACAGTGAAGGGCGGTCACCCGACCAGGTGACCGCCCTTACCCGTGCTGCCGGAGTGATCAGTCGATGATGACCCCGCCACCGCCACCGCCACCGGCGGGCGCGCCGGCCATCGCGCTGGGCGGCTCGACCGGGCCGGTCGTCAGCTTGCGGCTGCGCCGCGTGCGCCGCTCCAGCAAGTTCGCCAGGTAGCTCAGCGACATGTTGAGCGCCACGTAGATGATCCCGATGACGATGGCGGCCGGGATCAGCGACCCGAAGAACACCGCGGGCAGGATCTTGAAGCCGGTGTTGAGCAGGTCGACGTAGGCGATGATGTAGCCGAGCGCGGTGTCCTTGAGCAGGACCACGAGCTGGCTGACGATCGCCGGCATCATCGCGGTGACGGCCTGCGGCAGCAGCACCATCCGCATCACCTGGTTCTTGCGCATGCCGATGGCGTAGGCCGCCTCCGACTGCCCCCTCGCCACCGACAGCACGCCGGCCCGGACCACCTCGGCCAGCACCGAGCCGTTGTAGAGGGTCAGGCCGAGCACCACCGCGAAGAAGGCGTAGTCACCGCCGCCCATCACGTTGGGCGCCAGGTAGAAGATGAAGAAGATCAGCAGCAGCAGCGGGATGGCGCGGAAGACCTCCACGACCAGGCCCGCCGGTACGCGGATCCAGGCGTGGTCGGACAGCCTGGCCAGGCCGAACACCGCGCCGAACAGCATCGCCAGCACCGCGGCCGCCGCCGCGGCCTTCAGCGTGCCGATCAGGCCCGGGATGATGAACTCCTGCCAGGTCGAGGCCTGGAGGAACGGCTCCCAGATCTTGCCTTCCCACTGGCCCTTGGCGTCGAAGCCGCGGTAGACGCCGTAGAGCGCGGCGGCCACCAGCACGACGCTGACGACCGTGAGCAGGTGGTTGCGCACCCTGGCGCGCGGGCCGGGCGTGTCGAACAGGACGGCCGTGCTCATCGGACCACCGCCAGCCTCCGGGACAGCCACCCGGTGAAGTAGCCGATCGGCAGGATCAGGACCATGAAGGCCGCGACCACGCCGAGGAAGATCGGGATGGAGGCGCCGGTCGTGTCGAAGACCTCCTTCATGTTGGCCGCGACATCGGCGAGGTAACCGCCGGCGGTCGCGACCGTCGTGTTCTTGATCATGGCGATGATCACGCTGCCCAGCGGGGCGATGACCGCCCGGAACGCCTGCGGCAGGATGATCATGGTCAGGGTCTGGAAGAAGGTCAGCCCGACCGCGCGGGCAGCCTCGGCCTGCCCCATCGGCACCGTGTTGATGCCGGCGCGCAGCGCCTCACAGACGAAGGCCGCGGTGTAGGCCGAAAGGCCCAGCGCCACGATCCAGAAGGAGTTGGTCCGCGGCACGTCCGAGAAGACCAGCCCGAGCTGGTCGCTCAGGCCGAGCGCCGAGAAGGCCAGCACCAGCGTCAGCGGGGTGTTGCGCACCACGTTGACGTACACCGTCGCCGCCACGCGCAGGACCGGTGTCGGCGAGACGCGCATCGCCACCAGGACCGTGCCGAGGATGACGGAGACGACCAGCCCCACGAGCGCGAGCTTGACGTTCTCCAGGAACCCCTCGGCTAGCTGGGGCGCGTATGTGATCAGTTCGTCCATCGTGCTCCACCGCATAGGACGGCGGCGGCCGGTGTGGTGCCGGCCGCCGCCTCGGACGTGACTAGGCGCAACCCTCGGCCGGCGGCGCGGTCTCGGACAGCTTCAGACCCTCGATGCCGCCGAACCACTTCTGCAGCAGCTGCTTCATGGTGCCGTCGTCCCACAGCTTCTTCACCGCGGTGTTGACGGCCTCACAGGTCTTGGTGTCGCCCTTCTTCAGGCCGATGCCGTACTTCTCGTCCGTGAAGCCCTGGCCCAGCACCTTGAAGTTGCCGCCCGCCTGCTTGGCGAAGCCCGCCAGGATCAGGTCGTCGGTGGTGACCGCGTCGAGGTTGCTGCCGCCCAGCTTCTGCACGCACTCGGAGTAGTTGGCGGCATCGACCGTCGTCGCGTCGAGGTCGAGCTGGCCGTCCGGCGGCGGGTCGGTGATCCGCTTGTAGGAGTTGGAGCCCGCGGCCTTGCAGATCTTCTTGCCCTTGAGGTCCTGGGGCGTGTTGATCGAGGTGTCGTCCTTGCGCACCATCACGTCCTGGTGGGCGATGACGTACGGCCCGCCGAAGGTGACCTTCTTCTTGCGCTCCTCCGTGATGGAGTACGTGGCGACCACGAGGTCAACGGTGCCGTTGGCCAGGAACGGCTCGCGGTTGGACGACGCCGACTCCTTCCACGTGACCTTGACATCCTTGCCACCGGCCAGCTCCTTGAGCACGGCCTTGGCCACGTCGACGTCGAAGCCCTCGGGCTCGGCGCCCTTCTTCAAGCCCAGGCTCGGCTGGTCCCACTTGGTGCCGACGACGACCGTCCCGCCGTCCTTGACCTTGTCCGCCAGGCTGGCGTAGCTCTTGTCACCGCCTCCACAGGCGGCCAGACCGCCCACCATGGCTGCAAGCGAGAGCACCGCTCCGGTTCGACGCATGTGCATGTGTACCCACCTCAATAGTCAGTGCGTGAGAATCTTCGACAGGAAGTCACGCGCTCGGTCGGTCTGCGCGTTGGTGAAGAACTCGTCCGGGGTGTTCTCCTCCACGATCTGCCCGTCGGCCATGAACACCACCCGGTTGGCGGCCTTGCGGGCGAACCCCATCTCATGCGTGACGACCACCATCGTCATCCCGTCACGTGCCAGCCCGACCATGACGTCGAGCACCTCCTGGACCATCTCCGGGTCCAGAGCGGAGGTCGGCTCGTCGAACAGGATCATCTTCGGGTCCATCGCCAGCGCCCTGGCGATCGCCACCCGTTGCTGCTGCCCGCCGGACAGCTGCGCGGGGTACTTGTCCGCCTGGGCCGCGATCCCGACGCGCTCCAGCAGCTCCATCGCGCGCTTGTCCGCCGCGTCCTTGGCCACCTTGCGGACCTTGAGCGGCCCCAGGGTGACGTTCTCGCGGATGGTCTTGTGCGCGAAGAGATTGAACGACTGGAACACCATGCCGACCTCGGAGCGAAGGCGGGCCAGCGCCTTGCCCTCGGCCGGCAGGGGCTGACCGTCGAAGATGATCTGTCCGCTGTCTATCGTCTCCAGCCGGTTCATCGCCCGGCAGAGCGTTGACTTACCGCTACCCGACGGGCCGATCACCACGAGGACCTCGCCACGGGAGACGGTCAGGTTGATGTCCCTCAGGACGTGCAACGTCCCGAAGTGCTTGTCGACGTTCTCCAACTTGACCAGTGGAGTGACGTCCCCGTTCTCCGTCATGGGTCAAAACCTAGGGTGCGTTAGGACGCTGCGCACTAACCAGGTGGTACCGATCCGATCACATCATGCCGTCGAGCTGGACTTTTGGCCCCGTTCGGTATCTGGTGGCCCCACAACGACTACCCTAGAACCCGCCATGACTGTGACCCACGAGAGCCCCCGCACGTACGAGGTCCGCACGTACGGGTGCCAGATGAACGTGCACGACTCCGAGCGGCTCTCGGGCCTGCTGGAGGACGCGGGCTACGTGCGCGCGGCCGACGGCGACAGCGCCGACGTGGTCGTGTTCAACACGTGCGCCGTCCGCGAGAACGCCGACAACCGCCTGTACGGCAACCTCGGCCATCTCCGCCCCGCCAAGGTCGCCAACCCGCGCATGCAGATCGCCGTGGGCGGCTGCCTCGCGCAGAAGGACCAGGGCGAGATCGTCCGCAAGGCGCCCTGGGTGGACGTGGTGTTCGGCACCCACAACATCGGCTCGCTGCCGGTGCTGCTGGAGCGCGCCCGCGTCGCCGACGAGGCGCAGGTGGAGCTGAAGGAGTCGCTGGAGGTCTTCCCCTCGACGCTGCCCACCAAGCGCGAGTCGGCCTACGCCGCCTGGGTGGCCATCTCCGTCGGCTGCAACAACACGTGCACCTTCTGCATCGTGCCGTCGCTGCGCGGCAAGGAGAAGGACCGGCGTCCCGGCGACGTCCTCGCGGAGGTCGAGACCCTGGTCGGGCAGGGGGTGCTGGAGGTCACGCTGCTCGGCCAGAACGTCAACACCTACGGCGTCGAGTTCGGCGACCGGCTGGCGTTCGGCAAGCTGCTGCGGGCCTGCGGCACGATCGACGGGCTGGAGCGGGTCCGCTTCACCTCCCCGCACCCGGCCGCGTTCACCGACGACGTCATCGCCGCCATGGCCGAGACGCCCAACGTCATGCACCAGCTCCACATGCCGCTCCAGTCCGGCTCCGACCGGGTCCTGAAGGCGATGCGCCGCTCCTACCGCGCCGAGCGCTACCTCGGCATCATCGAGCGGGTCCGCGCCGCCATGCCGGACGCGGCCATCTCCACCGACATCATCGTCGGCTTCCCCGGCGAGACGGAGGAGGACTTCCAGGCCACCCTCGACGTCGTACGGCAGAGCCGCTTCGCCAACGCCTTCACCTTCCAGTACTCCATCCGCCCCGGCACCCCGGCGGCGACCATGGACGACCAGATCCCGAAGGAGGTCGTCCAGGAGCGCTACGAGCGGCTCGTCGCGCTGCAGGAGGAGATCTCCTGGGAGGAGAACAGGAAGCAGGTCGGCCGGACACTGGAGGTGCTGGTCGCCGAGGGCGAGGGCCGCAAGGACGACGCCACCCGGCGGCTGTCCGGCCGCGCCCCCGACAACCGGCTGGTCCACTTCGCGGCCGGCGAGGAGACGCCGCGGCCGGGCGACATGGTGACGGTCGAGGTCACCTACGCCGCGCCGCACCACCTGGTGGCCGACGGCGCGGTCCTCGGCCTGCGCCGCACCCGGGCCGGCGACGCGTGGGAGGCCCGCCAGGGCGCGGCGGCGGAGGCCGCCAAGGGCGTCATGCTGGGCATGCCGTCCATCGGGCGCCCGGCCGTCGCGCCGGCCGCCTCCGTCGGGGGCTGCCCGGCCTGAGCCGGGGTCACCGGCCGCCGAGGAGGCGGTAGCAGTAGTCCCGGCGGAAGTCGGGGAAGGTGGCGCACGGGTCCGGCGCGGGAAGCGGGTCGCCGGTGACGGCGCTCGCCGTTTCCGGCTCCTGCCGGCGGCGCTCGGCGGGCCCGGCCGGGACGTCCGGCTCGGCGGGCGCGGGAAGCGTACGGGGGTGTGGGGGCGCGGCCGGAGCGGGCGACGCGGCCACCCGCGCCGCGGGCGTCGAGGTCTCGCCTTGCGAGTCGTCCGTCTGCGGAGACGGGGACGGCACCGGCCCGGATGGGGCGGTCTCCTGGCGACTGTCCAGGGCCTCGGGGAGGGCGGTCCCCGGACGGGGGGCGGGAGCGGGCTGCCGGGGGGACTGCGCCGGCGTGACCCAGGGGGACATCACCGGCGGGAGTCCCAGCATGGGCGGCTGCGGTTGCGGCTGCGGTGCCCGGTCCCGGTGTCGGGCCGGCGGACGGACGGGTTCGAGCCAGCTGTCCGGGTCCAGAGGACCCGGGGCCCGGGCGAGCGCCGGGGTGGGGCCGGGCGCCTGTTCCGGCCGGCCGTTCCCCCAGCCGTTCGCCCAGCCGTTCGCCCAGTCCGTCGGCCAGCCGCCGGGCCTCGGCGCGCGGGCCCGGGGAGGCGCCGGAATGCTGGAGACAGCGGTAAGCCGGCTTTTCTGATCATTTGACGATGCGCTTTTCTGGACGGGCCGTGGCGTGCCGATGAATGCCAGCAGAACCCCCATTCCGGCGATCATGAGCACTCCGGCCACACTCGCCGCCGGCGCCATCCGGTCCTGACTACCTGCGCGAATGCACTCAAGGCGGGACAAGTCGTGATTCCTTTGTGATTGATGCTGTGAATGGTGCGCGAGCATTCCACTGATGCCGCTAGTGTGGTCCATCACCCGCGGAAGCCGGCGAGCTTTCCCGATACGACCGCAGGGAGTTGTGGCGCCATGCAAGATCCGAACGAGCCGGATCGCCAGGAGATCCTCGCAGGACCGGGCGACGACCCCAGACCGCCCAGGTCTGCTCGTACCACCCGTAGGAGCCGCAAGACCATCCTCATCGCCGCGTCCGCTCTCGTGGCGGTGCTCGGGGCGGGCGGCGTCGGGTTCGCCCTCGCGGGCGGCGGCTCACCGGCCACGCAGCAGAGCGGGCCCGCCCAGAAGGGCTCCCCGGAAGCCGACGCCGGCCTGGCGGGCGACGAGGAAGCCTCCATGGGCGACGCGGTCACGGACGACCCCGGCGACGGGGGCACGGCCGCGGACGCGGACGCGGACACCGCCACCACCGGCACCGACTCGGCCGCGGACCCCGGCGCCGACTCCGGCATCGACTCCGGTACGACGGACACGGGCGCGGCCGGCAAGGACAGCAAGGACAGCAAGACGGCCACGGGTTCGGCGAAGAAGCCCACGGACTCGCCGGCCAAGCCGGTGCAGAACCAGCCGGCCGACCCCTCCGACGGCGCCGCGGACGGCCCGGCCGGTCAGGTCGCGGGCCAGTGCGCCACGAGCGGCTGCTGACGCTTCCCCTCCCCGAACTGGTTCGGCCCTTCACGCTCCCAGTGGACCTGTGACCCGGTCCGCCGCCGCCCTAGGGTCGGCCCTATGACGAGCGACGAAGAGACCGTCGGCGACGACCGGCCGCCCGCCCCGGGGAAGGCCGCGACCCTGCTGCGGAGTCTGCACGTGCCGGGCGACCCGCTGGTCCTGCCGAACGCCTGGGACGCGGCCTCGGCGCGGGCCGTGGTCGAGGCCGGGTTCCCCGTGGTGGCCACGGGCAGCGCCGCCGTCGCGCCGGTCCTCGGGTACGAGGACGGCGAGGGGACGCCCGCCGCCGAGATGATGGCCGCGATCGGCCGCATCGCCAGGGCCGTCCCGGTCCCGGTCACCGCCGACGTCGAGCGGGGCTACGGCCTGCCGCCGGCCGAGCTGGTGGAGCGGCTGCTGGCCGCCGGGGCCGTGGGCTGCAACCTGGAGGACTCCGACCCGCGTACCGGCGAGCTGGTCGATCCGGGCAGACAGGCGGACTTCCTGGCCGGGGTGCGGGCCGCCGCCGGGCCGCGACTGGTGATCAACGCGCGGGTGGACACGTACCTCGCCGGCGACGGCACCCGTCAGGAGGCCGTGCGGCGCGCGCGGCGCTACCTCGACGCGGGCGCCGACTGCGTCTACCCGATCGGGGCGAACGACGAGAAGGAGATCGAGCGCCTGGTCGCGGAGGTCGGTGCGCCGGTCAACGTCCTGTTCCGGCCGGGCACCCCTCCTCTGTCCCGGCTCGCGGAGCTGGGCGTGGCCCGGGTCAGCTTCGGCCACGGGCTTCACGGGGCGGCGCACGCCTACACGAAGCGCCTCATCCAGGCCATCGCCGAGGGCCGCGACCCGTACGCGTGACCGCCCCCTGCGCTCTGTCCCGTGCCCAGGGGGGCGTACGGGTGGGCATACGCTGGGCGTGTGCTTGTCGCCGCGGCGGTCTGCCCGCATCCGCCCTTGATCGTCCCCGAGCTGGCCGGCGCGGCCGCCCACGAGCTGGACGGCCTGCGCGCGGCCTGCCGGGAGGCGCTCGCCGAGCTCGACGCCGCCGCCGCCGACCGGCTCGTCGTGGTGGGCGGAGCCGAGTCGGCCGGTTCGTACGGCGGCCGGTCGGCGGGGACCCTCCGGCCCTGGGGCGTGGACGTCACCGTGGGCGAGGGCGAGCCGGTGCTGCCGCTGTCGCTGACCATCGGCCGCCGGCTGCTGGGCGAGCGGCGGGCGGACGGGTTCGAGGCCGTGGCGTTCGACGCGGAGCCGGCCGCATGCCTGGCGCTGGGGGAGGCGCTGGCGCGGGAGGGCAGGGTGTCGCTGCTGGTCATGGCGGACGGCTCCGCCCGGCTGACCCCGAAGTCGCCGGGCTACCACGACCCGGCCGCCCAGCCGTACAACGACCTCGTCGTCCGGGCGGTGGCCGACGCCGACGCGGCGGCGCTCGCCCGGCTCGACCCGGGGGAGGCCGCGGAGCTGTGGGTGGCCGGGCGCGCCGCCCTCCAGGTCCTCGCGGGCGCGGCGGGCCGGGAAGGCTCCGGAGGGTTCAAGGGGCGGCTGCTGGCCGATGCGGCCCCCTACGGCGTCGGCTACTTCGTGGCCACCTGGACATGACCACGGCTGCCCCGGACCTGACCCTGGTCGCGGCGCCGCGCTCGCGCGCGCGGCGCTAGGTTGATGCGATGCCCCTCGTCGCGATCACCTACGCCCCGCACGTCGCCGAATCCACGCTGCGCGAGCTCGCGTCGGCGCTGCCGCACCTGGTGTCGAAGGCCGTGGAGTGCCCCGAGGAGCCCTATGACGGCGACCTGCGGCCCGGGGACGTGGACCTGAGGTTCCGGCCGTACGGCCCGCTGGACCGCGGCGGCCTGGACATCGTGATCGAGGTGCGGTCGAAGTGGTTCGAGAGCAGGGCCGCGAACCGTCAGGAACGCGTGGACCTGCTGCACGAGAGCATCGCCGCCGCTACCGGGCTGGACGACTTCGGCGTCTACCTCTCGCTCCCCGTGGCCGCCTGGTCGCAGGGCGGCTGACCGGCGCACCGGTGAGGGTCCGCCGTCACCGGACGGTCAGGTGGCGGGGGCGGCGGGGGACGGGGACGGTCGTCAGGTCACGGGCGAGGACGACGTCGCCGTCGTAGTGGCGGCGCGCCTCGGCGAGGAAGACCGGCTCGTCGGCGAAGCCGTACCGCTCCGAGAAGTGGGTGAGGACCAGGCAGCGGGCGCCCGCGCGGGCGGCGACGAGCCCGGCCTGCTCGGCGGTGAGGTGGCCGTACTCCCGCGCGAGCGACTCCTCGGCCGACAGGAACGTGGACTCGACGACGAGCAGGTCGGTGCGGTCGGCCAGCTCGAAGACGGCGTCGCACAGGCGGGTGTCCATGATGAAGGCGAAGCTCTGGCCCGGCCGGACGACGCTGCACTCGTCGAGGGTGACGCCGCGGACCGACCCGGTGCGCTGCAGCTCGCCGATCTCCGCGCCGCGGATGCCGTGGGCGGCCAGCCGGTCGGGCAGCATGCGCCGGCCGGTGGGCTCCTGGAGGCGGTAGCCGTAGGACTCGACGGGGTGCGACAGGCGGCGGGCGGTGAGCTGCCCCAGGACGGCGTGGTCGCCGTCGAGGGGGTGCTCGGCGATGACGTCGGTGTCGGCGAAGGCGGCGGCGTGACGCAGTCGCTGCCAGTAGGTACGTCCGGAGGCCGGGAACAGGGCCCGTACCGGGTGGCGCACCTTGTCGCGGGCGATGCGCTGGACGACGCCGGGCACGCCGAGGCAGTGGTCGCCGTGGAAGTGGGTCAGGCACAGCCAGTGCACGTCGCTCGCGCTCAGCCCGGCGTACGCCATCTGCCGCTGCGTGCCCTCGCCCGGGTCGAACAGGTAGCCCTGACCGTCCCATCGCAGAAAGTACCCATTGTGGTTACGGTGGCGGGTAGGCACGGCGCTGGAGGTGCCGAGGACTACGAGCTCGCGGTTTGACACGAGCGTGATGCTAGACGCTCGATGCGGCTATGTGGCGATTCCTGCCCCAAGCGACGCGGCATCCGTCAGGCCGTGGTGAGCGAGTGCTTGATCAGGGATCCGTCGGCTCAGCTCGTCCATGGTGTAACGGCCACTGCGCAGCACCGCGTCGACGTCGACGAAGTCACGGACTTCGGCCTGGCTGTAGAGAGCGGCCACCTTGTTCGCGACAGCGTCGTCCTGGTGCAGAACAGGGCCGATCTCCAAACGGACCGGTGGATGGGCGCGCCAGTCGACTGCCATTTCGACCTTCGCGGAACGCCCCACATCGTCCATGACCAAAAGGCGGGCGAAGCCGGGACAACCCGATCTTGGTTGCCCGTACGTGTAGAGGGTCCATGGTGGCTACGCGGCCCGCACCAGATGACGGAAGCGGGCTTCCCATGTCTGCCTCGCCAGGACGGGGAGGAAAAGGCGCGGCCAGACGCGGATCAGGATTGAAGCGTTCAGGTAGGTACGTAGGTCGTCGATGTGAGCCGCCTCACGGATGACACGCTCGTACATGAGGCCCAGTTGGGCATCGTCATCCAGGTCGTGAACCCGCTGCTCCGACCAGTCGAGGTGGGTGGGCAGCTCCGCCACGCCGGCGACCGGCCCGACCAGCTCGTCGAGACGAGCGGGAACGAGATACGACCGGCGGCTTGCGTATCGAGACCGAGAATCCACACCTACGGTCTGCCCATTTCGAGACACCTCCGCAGCTCATCACCGGCTCGTCCGTTGGTGTAACTCGAAAGAAATTTCTACCCATTGTGGTTACGGTGACGGGTAGGCACGGCGCTGGAGGTGCCGAGCACCACGAGTTCACGCGAGGACATGATGACCACAGTGGCGTTCGCCGAGGTGTCGACCCCGGTGGGGACGCTGGTGCCCGCCGTCACCGAGGAGGGGCTCGTCGCCCTCGGTTGGGGCGGGGCCATGGCGGCGCACGAGCGCCTGGGGCCCGGCCTGGCTGAGGTTCATGACCCGGATCGTACGGCCTTGGTGGTCTCCGAGCTGAACGCTTATTTCGCCGGAGAGCTCCGGGTCTTCGAGACCCCGATCGACTGGCGGCTGACCTCGGGCGCGCGGCGGGTGGTGCTCCAGGCGCTCCACCGGGTGCCCTACGGCACGGCCGTGACGTACGGGGAGCTGGCCGCGCGCAGCGGTTCGGCCGTGCCGGCCCGCGGGATCGGCTCCATCATGGGCTCCAACCCGATCCCGATCGTGGTGCCCTGCCACCGCGTGATCGCGGGCAACGGGCTGGGCGGGTTCAGCGGCGGCGAGGGCGTGGAGACGAAGCGCCGGCTGCTGACCCACGAGGGCTATCTGCAGCCGATGCTGCTGGACCTCTAGCCCGCTCCGCCGGCTCGGCCGTCCCGGGGCCGAGGGTCAGCCCTCGGTGCCCTCGGCGGGGCCGTCCTGGTCGCCCATGTCCTGGCCGGGGCCCGCGGTGGTGCCCCCGGGGCCGCTCGTGGTGCCGCCGGTGGGGCCGCTCGTGGTGCCGCCCGCCGCGTCGGCCGGGCGGTCGCGCAGGCCCTCCATCGGATCGCCCTGCGGTGGTACCTGGTGGTGCTTGCCGTGCGCCCCGAACATGTCCTTGATCTTCTCGATGATGGACATCTGATCCCCCGATCAGTGATCCCCCGGACGGTGCCGGGGGCCGTCGGTCATCCCATACCCCGACAGTTGACACACTTATCGGTGTGCGCCAGCAGCCAGTCATCGCCGTCGTCGGTCCTACGGCCGCCGGGAAGTCCGACCTCGCCGTGGACATCGCCCTGCGGTTGGGGGGCGAATGCGTCAACGCCGACTCCATGCAGCTCTACCGGGGCATGGACATCGGCACGGCCAAGCTGACTCCTGAGGAGTGGCGCGGCGTCCCCCACCATCTGCTGGACATCTGGGACGTCACGGTCACGGCGAGCGTCGCCGAGTACCAGAAGCTGGCCAGGGCGCTGCTCGACGCGCTGGCGGTGCCCGTGCTGGTCGGCGGCAGCGGCCTCTACGTGCGGGCGGCCGTCGACGACCTGGAGTTCCCCGGCACCGACCCGGTGATCAGGGCCCGCCTGGAGGCGGAGCTGGCCGAGACGGGCCCGGCGCCGCTGTACGAGCGGCTGACGCGCGAGGACCCGGTCGCCGCCGCGGCGATCCTGCCCAGCAACGGCCGTCGCATCGTGCGCGCGCTGGAGGTGATCGAGCACTCCGGCCGGCCGTTCTCGGCGACCATGCCGTCCTACGAGGGGGTCTACCCCTGCGTGCAGATCGGGCTGGAGGTGCCGAGGCCCGAGCTGGACGAGCGGATCGCCCTGCGGGTGGAGCGCATGTGGGCGGCCGGCCTGGTGGAGGAGGTGCGGGGCCTGCTCGACCGGGGGCTCGCGCGGGGCCGCACGGCGAGCCGCGCCCTCGGGTACGCCCAGGTGCTGCGCTTCCTGGAGGGGGAGTGGACGGAGGAGCAGGCGTTCGCCGAGACGGTCCGGGCCACCAGGCGCTTCGCCCGCCGCCAGGAGTCGTGGTTCCGCCGTGACCCGCGGGTCCACTGGCTGCCGTACGACGCACCCGACCTGCTCGACCGCTCCCTGTCGCTCATCGCGGGCGGCGCCACGGCCTGAGAGCCCGCACCCACGGAATCTCGTCCGTGACACCTGTCATCCGAACGCGCCTCCCAGGCGGTAGTCATCGCCGGAGACGACGATACGGAGAAGGTGGATGGACGAAGAGTTCGCCGCATACGTGGCACAGCGGCACTTACGGCTGTGCCGTATGGCCTACCTCCTCGCCCGGGACTGGGGCACGGCCGAGGACCTGGTGCAGACGGCACTGGCGAAGGCGTGGGTCGCCTGGCGGCGGATCGAGGGCAACCCCGATCCGTACGTCTATCGCATCATCGTGAACACCCACGCCTCATGGTGGCGCCGGCGCTGGCGCCGCGAGGTCCCGGCCGAGAGCGTCCCCGAGACGGCCGACACCCGTGACCGGGCCGCCGAGGTGGACGACCGGACGGCGCTGTGGAGCGCGATCGGCACCCTCTCCCCACGCCAGCGCGCGGTGATCGTCCTGCACTACTTCGAGGGACGGACGCTCACCCAGGTCGCCGACATCGTCGGCTGCTCACTCGGAGCGGTGAAGAGCCAGCTGAGCCGGGCCCTCACCCGTCTCCGCGTCGATCCGGACATTCAGACCATGAACCTGGAGAGGGTCCAGCGATGAGGCACACCGAGAGCGACCTGCGCGACTTCCTGGCCGAGCACGCCCGGCACCGGACCGGCGGCGAGCCGTCCCCCCATCTCGACGCGATCGTACGGCGGGGCCGCCGCATGCGGCGTACCCGGCGGGCGGCGACGGCCCTGACGGCGACGGCGCTGGCCGTCACCGCCGCGGGACTGGTGAACGGCCTGGTGGCGGGGCCACCCCGGGCGCAGCATGCGGCGGTCGCGCAGCGTCCTGTGGACAAGGCCCAGGTCGAGACGGGCCCGGAGCTGCCCGGGGAGTTCCACGTGATGCTGGGGGCCGAGGAGTACGACCTCCCCCTCCTCCACTCCGAGCGGTTCGCGACGACGGGCGTCGGCCGGACGGTGACCTTCGCTCCGACCAGCTTCTCCACCGGGTACAAGGTCGTCTGCGACGATCCTGGGGCTTGGGTGGTCACGGTGCTTCCGCTCAAGGGCGGTGAGACGGGCGGTACGGCCGGGCGGTGCACGGGAAGAGGGGGCGGGCACCACGACGAGCTCTCGGCGCCCTCCGGCTGGCTGAAGGGTCCGCAGTCCCTGCAGGTCTGGGTCTTCCCGGCTGACGCTCCGGTGCGGGAGGCGGCGAAGGCTCTCACAGACTGCAGGCCGGCCCCCAAGTCCAGGTCGAAGGGCTGTGACGACGAGTCGGCCCAGGCCCGGGCGCTGATGCGCCCCGGCGTGCGCGAACGGCTGTCCGCCCTGGTCGGCGAGCGGCCGGGCAGGTGGGCCGTCGGCGTCTATGACCGGCCCGCCGGAGCCACGCCTTCATCAAGCGCCGAACCTGGACCGAGGGGCGAACCTTCGGCGCAGCCCGAGACCTCGGCACAGGTCGCGACTCCGTCGGACGGCGCCTTCGGCCCCGAACTCGGCGCCAGGACGCCCTGACGACAGGGCGCGACGGGCGCGGGCGGGTCCAGCCGCGCCGCCGCGCCTCCCGCTGAACAGCTGGTCCCCGGGCTGGGCATAAAATTGCTCAATGCGCTTTCTCAAGGGGCACGGCACCGAGAACGACTTCGTCATCCTGCCCGATCACGACGGCGAGCTGGACCTGCCGGCCTCGCTCGTGGCGACCATCTGTGACAGGCGCGCCGGCATCGGCGCCGACGGCGTGCTCCGCGTGGTCCGGACCAAGCTCAGCCCGGAGGTGTCCGACCTGGCGGGCGAGGCCGAGTGGTTCATGGACTACCGCAACGCCGACGGCCACGCGGCCGAGATGTGCGGCAACGGCACGCGCGTCTTCGCCCGCTACCTCGTCGACGCCGGCCTGGCCGAGCCGGGCGAGTTCGCCGTCGCGACCAGGGGCGGGGTCCGGAGGGTGGCCCTCGACGTCTCCGGGGACGTGACGGTCGACATGGGCCTGCCCGTCGTGCACGGCCGCAGCGTCGCCACCGTGGCGGGCCAGGAGTTCGAGGGCCTGCACATCGACATGGGCAACCCGCACCTGGCCTGCGCCACCGGCGAGCCGGTGGTCCAGCTCGACCTCAGCCACCAGCCGGCCTTCGACACGTCGATCTTCCCCGGCGGCGTCAACATCGAGCTGTTCAACCCGGTGGGCCCGGCGCGCGCGGTCATGCGCGTGTACGAGCGCGGCTCGGCCGAGACCCGCTCGTGCGGCACCGGCGCGGTCGCGACGGCCGTGGCGGCGGCGGCGCTGAGCGGCGACATCACCGGCACCTGGACCGTCGAGGTGCCGGGTGGCACGCTGACCGTCACGCTGGGCGTCGAGACGAGCTACCTGGCGGGCCCGGCGGTCATCGTCGCGGCGGGGGAGCTGATGCTTGCAGAATGATGTTCTCCTGAGGGATGCTCGGTTCACTTTTCGAACCGAGAGGGGTGGACCATGGCGGATCCACGTACCACCGCGCGGCTGGTGAAGGGACCCATCGGTCAGTACGGCGGCGGCTTCATGGTCTCGCGCGAGGCCAAGGCGCTGTGCGAGAAGCTCGGCCTGGGCGCCCGCGAGCTGTACTTCCGAGGGCGCTGCGGGGTGCTCGGCGAGTGCGCGGCCGACGTCGTCGCCTCGGTCGCCGTGTTCTTCCCGCGCGCCCACGTCGAGGAGAGCTGGAACAGCGGGCGCCGGCTGCCCGTCGGCGAGGCCGTCGCGCTCTACGCCGGCGCGTGCCACGCCTGGGGGCGGCGCCGGCTCGGCGACCACGACGGCTGCGGCCGGATCGCCGAGCTGCTCGAACGGGTCGTCGAGCACGCCCCCGCGCCCGGGGCGCCGCTGTTCGCCGGATGGCGGGCCGTGCCCCTGCCGGACGATCCGCCCGCGCGGGCCGCGCACCTCATGCACGTCGTCCGCGAGCTGCGCGGCGGCCTGCACGCCAACGCGGTGATCGCGGCGGGCATGGACCCCCTCGACGCGATGCTCGCCGCCGGGCACGACGGATCGCCGTTCGGCCAGGTGACCGGTGAGGCGATGGCCGCGTTCTTCCAGTGGCCGGAGCCGTATCCGCAGCCGGGGCCGGAGCTCGTCGCGCGCCGAGCGGCCGTGGAGGACACGACGGACGATCTCCTGGCACCGGTTTTTTCCGTGCTGAACAGTGACGAATCGGACGAGCTCATCGAGCTTCTGCGTTTTGGGCAGGCTCGTTGACCTGGCAGACTGGCTTGCCATGGACGTGGACATCTGGGCCTGGGTCGGCGATACCCAGCAGCAGCTTTCTGAGGCGGGCAACGTGGGCCTCGCCATGGCGCTGGGAGACCTCCCCGCACAGGCCTACGAGGGCCGGTACCCGCAGCTCGACGTCATGGCTCCGGCCATCGCGCAGCAGGCGGAGACCCTGGAGTTGCCCTGGCTGGAGTTCTACGCCCGCTACTGGCACCTGATCGGCCGCGTGGGCGACCGCGCCCAGGGCGCGGTCGCGGTCGGCGACGCCGAGCAGCTTCTCGCGTTCGCCGAGCGCGAAGACGTCCGCGACTGTCCGGCGGCCCCGGCGGCCGTCGAGGCGCTCGCGCTCGCCTGGGCCAACGCCGACGGCCCCGGCTACGCGCCCCAGCGCCTGGAGAAGCTCGGCGCGGCCATCGAGGCCGCCGACCCGGCCGGCCCGGTCTACACCGGGCTGGTCACGCAGTACGTCTCGGCCCTCACCGACGCGGGCCGGGCGGGCGAGGCCGTCTCCTACGCCGAGGCCGCCGTCGAGCGGCTGAGCGCCGCCGGCCGCCAGGCGACCTGGGAGCTGGGCGCGGAGAGCGCCCGCGCGCTGCTCGCCGCCGGCCGCGCCGAGGACGCGCTGAACGCGCTCCAGGCCGCCGCCGACTTCCAGGCCGACGACCCGGTGGCCAAGCCCCACCGCGACGGTGTGCGCCGCGCGCTCATCCTGGCCACGCTGGGTCGCGTCGCCGAGGCCGTCGACGCGCTGCCCGACCTCGACGTGGTGGGCGAGCACCCGGGCGACTGGGTCGAGTGGACCCGCGCCGTCAGCCTGCTGGCCGGCTCCTCCCAGATCACCAACACCTGGCAGCTCGGCCGGGTGATCCGCCAGTGGATCGACTACTTCGGCATGATGGGCGGCTACCGCTCCCGCGTCGAGCTGGCCCTGATCGCCGGCGACCTGGCCATCGCCCGGCAGGGCGTGTGGCAGGCCCGGCTGCTGGCCGGCCTCGCCGAGTCCGGCACGGTCGAGCTGCGCGACAGCACCGGCCTGGCCGAGCGGATCGCGGCCCTGCGCGCCGCCGCCGACGCGACCCCCGAGCCGCCCGCGCCGGGCCCCGTCGCCGAGCGCGTCGCCTACTTCGACGCCGCCGACGGCCACAACGCCGACCCCGAGCGCTGGGCCGGCTGGCTCTCGCCGCTGTCCGGCCAGGACCTCGAGACCACCCGCCGGCACGCCACCACGCTCGGCTACCTCGGCTACCCCGCCACGGGCGCCGACATCTACTGGAAGCTGCTCGTCGACGAGGGCGACGTCGCGACCGCCGACGCCGATGACATCGCCTACCTGACCACGCTGCTCGTCGAGGCCCGCCAGGACGAGCGGCTGGAGCAGATGGCCGCGATGCTCCCGCACGACCAGCAGCAGCTCACGCTGGCCCGCCTGCACATGGCCCGCGAGCGCTGGCCGGAGGCGCTGGAGGCCGCCGAGCACGCCGTCGCGGCCGGCTCGGGCATCGAGGGCCGCCGGATCGTCGCCGCCGCCGCCCAGCAGCTCGACGACAACGCCAAGGGCGCCCAGGCGCTGCTCGCCATCCTCGACGAGCTCACCGAGGAGGACACCTGGCGCATGGTCGTCATGGCCACCTCCGCCGAGGACTGGGACACCGTCCGCAAGGGCGCGGCCAAGATCGGCATGCCGATCAAGACGACCACGGGGCCGATCGAGGAGGAGATGGGCCTCATCCGGGTCATCCTCCCCGCGCCCGACGGCGGCCAGCGGCAGGTGCTGTCCATCCGCACCGGCCCGGCCACCGCCCGGCTCGCCCTGCCGCAGCCGCGCGGCATGGACTACAACGCGGGCGACCTCGTGGTGTTCGACCCGCAGCTGCTGGAGCCGGTCCCGGACGACCCCCAGGAGGCGCAGAACTTCGTGCCCCCGTTCGCGGCGGTGCGCATCCTGCGGCCCGGCGGCTACACCAGCTACTTCTTCGACGGCGCCGCGCCGAGCGAGGAGGACTGGGCGGAGTTCACCGAGGTCATGGCCGAGCGCGGCTGGCCGATGTGGGTCTACAGCGACGACAACTACACGATCACCCACCCCACCAGCGGCGAGCCGCTGCCCGGCGTCTTCGGCTGGGTGGCGGTCCCGCCCGGTGTGTCGGCGGTCGAGGTCGACGCCCTGCTCGACGACGCCACCGAGCGCTGGTCGCACCCGCTGGCCTGGCTCGACCTGGCGCGCGAGGTCGACGTCGAGGTGGAGCGGCACGAGCGCATCGTGAAGGAGTACGGCCTCTAGCCGAGGTCACGCGGTCTCGGGTGCCCGCGCACGGGCGCCCGGGTCGTGGTCGCGGGTCGGGTGGTCCGGTGAGGGTGATCCGCCGGGGCGTGGGAATGGATCACCTGGTAACTTGCGCTCCGGATCGGAGAACGGCCCGCGACGCGCCCCGGGCCCTCCCCGATGCCGTGAAACCTCGCGCGGGGGGCACTGCCCGCGCGACAGACGTGGAGGGGACGATGCAGGACATCGACAGGCTGGCCGCGGTCATCCGGGACGAGCGCCCGTGGGGCGGCTTCGAGCGGTTCACGCTCAACGAGCCGTCCACCGTGAAGATCATCGAAGTCCTGCCCGGGGAGCGGCTCAGCCTCCAGCGGCACGAGCACCGCGACGAGCTGTGGGTGGCGCTCGACCCGGGCAGCGTGTTCGAGGTCGACGGCAAGCGCCTGGAGCCCGAGGTGGGCGAGCGCATCCTGATCCGGCGCGGCCAGACCCACCGGCTGAGCTCGTCCGGCCCGGCCACGCGCATCCTGGAGATCGCGTTCGGCCACTTCGACGAGGACGACATCGAGCGTCTCGAGGACTCCTACGGCCGCTCCTGACGTCCCGCAGCGGCCGGCGGCCTTTGTTCGGCGAGCCATCGTCGCCGGCTGATCCGGCGCTTGCCGCGTAATAAGAACCCAGAGGACGCATGGTGGGCCGGCCGCGTCTGGTGATCCACGGAGCCGGCATCGTCGGCTGTGCCCTGGCCGACGAGCTCACCGAACGCGGCCGGACCGACGTCACCGTCGTCGAGCAGCGCCCGCTCCACGCCACCGGGGGCTCCGGCTCCCACGCCCCCGGCCCGGTCTTCCGGACCGACCCGTCGAAGGCCATGACGAAGTTCGCCGCGTACACGGTCCGCGAGTACGGAGGGCTGACCCCCGGCGGGCGGCCCTGCTTCGACCGGGTCGGCTGACTGGACGTGGCCACCACCCCCGAGCGCCGGGCCGAGGCGTGAGGGGTCCAGGCCGAGCTGGTCGACCCGGCGCGGTCCGCGCGGCTGTGGCCGTCGCTCGACGCGGGCCGGGCCCTGGGCGTTCTCCATGTGCCGCGCGACGAGCCGGCGGCGGTGGCGTGCG